>CBJMQH010000186.1:0-9411 GCA_966431825.1 uncultured Trinickia sp. | reverse complement strand
ATCGGTCCCTGCCGCCGACTGGAAACCCATCAGCCGAACTTGATCAGAGATTCCCAAGCAGTTGCGAGCCGCGGACGCCAACTTGGCGAGGTCGATCGCGAACCCTTCACCATCGTCTAGTCTTCCGGCACGGCACGTCTTCGAGGAACATCAACAGTTTGTCGGCGATTGATTCCCGCGAGAGGGTGCCGCCGAAGACTTCGCGAATCGCGGCGGCCAGTTCGCAAATCTGCTCGACGGTCAGCGGAGGGAAACAGTCGGGGTGTTCGGTGTCGTCCATGCGGCGACTATCGATCGCTACGTCGGAGCCGGAAACGCCAGCTCATCCGCTTCACGAATCACGGGGCCCCGAGATCTGACGACGGCTGCGTTTCACGCATGGCGATATGACGGCCCATCCCCGTCGCCGTCCGATTCCCCAGACGGACCGACCACCGCCCCAGCTTTTTGATACGATCCAGCCTACGAACAGGCAGCGTTTCGTCGGCTGTTCGTAGGCTTGTATCCGAGCCAAGCAAAAAACAAACATGAGGGCCGCATGAACAACAGGTATAACTACGGATCTCACAAAGAGCTGGACCCAACCGAGCTTTTCCTATTCATCGCTGTTGAGCAGACCTGCGAGCAACTCGGGATCGACGACGTGGAATACGTCATCTTGATTTTTTCCGGTCTGCCGATTTTGCCAACCCGCGCCAAGCCATTAGGAGCAACGAAGGGAACGTCTATCGCCTCCGTTATGTCTCGTTCGCTCTTCCGCTACGAGTTAAAGAAGAAGGTCTTGCCGACCTTCACGCTGAACAGCATAAAGCGGTTTCGTTGGATTTTGACTCACAAGCTCAGCACGTTTGTCGGCCGAACGCTGCCGGGCGTCGGTTGGCTTCTCTTGGCAAACGATGTTGCCCAGATCGGGTATCACACCTTCATTCAATATAACCGCATCGTTTTGCCTGAGGATAGGGTGTTCTAATGGCAAGCCATACCTGGGAAGACCTCGAATCATTTGTCAGAAAGGAAGCATGCGTATCACCGAAGAAGGTCATAACCCCCGAATCGACGATCGAAACGGATTTGGGGCAACAGGGCGACGATGCTGACGAGTTCATGCAGCACTTCTTCGAAGCGTTTCGTTTGGATAGGGGCGACTATGACTTTCATCGCTACTTCCTGATGGAAGGCGAGGGAGTTCTGTATCATTTGGTGATGAAAATACTGAGGAAGCCGCACTCGTTTAAACGAGAAACGCTGACGGTCGGCATGCTTCATAGGGCACTGATTGATGGCAAGTGGGACTCACAAGCGCTGTCGCGACGGCAGCCGGGCAACTACCCTGCGGATTAGGCAGTAGAACAACCACACGAGAGACGGGCATGCCGACAATTGAGTTGCAGATTTTCAGCCCGCGTTGGGGCCATGACGACACTTACGAGATGGGCGGGTTATGCGGTCAGTCAGCGCAAACGCAAATGTATCGAACAGGTGTTCGGCTGGGGCAAACGGTTGGCCGGATTCGGCAGGTCATGTGTCGCGGGCGCGAGCGAGTCGAGCAGTTGTTTCTGCTGACGCAGCCTGCCTACGCCCCGAAGGAAGTCCCCTTGGGGGACAACCTCACGCGCATGCGAACGCTCGCGGCGAAAGCGGCATAGAGGCGAAAGCCGGCGAGCGAATGACATCGAATCGGTCCGAATTAAGGAAATCCAGCATCAAAACGACATGACCCAAATCGGCGTGACGGCGCTTTGGAAAGGTACCGCCGCGCCCCGACGGGGATACTTCAACAGCCTGTTAGTCGACGGTCCCGTGATCATCCCCTGAAAAGCGGGCTTTCGACTCCTCGCATGCCGGCGGAAGGCTTCGATACCAGCCTTCCGCCCCGCAGCGCGCCAAATATTGTGGAGAGGCGATGCCAGGGAGGGCTTCCTGGCTGGATCCACTTTTCACGCCAGCGGCCGGGACACCCCACTCCCCAACTCACCAAAAACCCTGTACAATCACTGGCTCTGCGGGCGTCGTATAATGGCTATTACCCTAGCTTCCCAAGCTAGAGACGTGGGTTCGATTCCCATCGCCCGCTCCAACATGGCTTCGGCCTTATCTGGCAAGGCTTGTTGAGCCGCATTGGCCTCCCCACCCGTGCACGTCATGAACCCGCGTCGAGCGATCGCGTGATGCCCATTTAGGCCCTCAGTCGCGACAAGCAGCCCCCCCCTGTTCTGAACTATCCGAGAGGCGCTGTCACCGACACAGCAGCGGTGCTGCCGTGCGCGACGGTTCGTCCCGGCCGCAGGCCATAGGTTGCCTTCACATCCGCGCACAGTTCGATCAACAACAAGGCGGGGGCCTACACCGCCCGTCACGATAAGCCCCCCCGTCTAGCGCCTCCAGTTTCTTGCCGCTCGCCATAGTGTTCGCGCCAACGGCCACGACGAGCGGCACAGCAATCACTGCCCCGTATACCCCACCGGCGCAGTCACGTTCGCCCTGATCACGTTGGCGTTCGACGACAACACATAGATCGGCGTTTCGGACAGCGTCAAATTGACCACGCCGTTCGCATACTGCACCGTCGACGGATTGCCCATCATGTCGAACACGGTTACGTTTCCACTCGTACCGGGAGCGTCGACCGTCAGCGCATAACTCGCACTGGCCGTCGTGCTATAGCTCGCCGCGTTCTGCCAGTTCGCATCGCTGTGCGTCCACAGCGCCGTGATGACCGGGCCGTTATTGAGCTGCTGGAACGCGTAGCCGTAAACGGATGGGGGCAGCCCGTTCAGGCGCCCCAGCGTTTGCGTACCATCGACGATGCGCGTCATTGCCGCGAACGCCAACGCCTCAGGCTTGGGACTCAGGTTTGACGCATGATAGGCACCCTGGGCGTCTGCAAGGTCGAAGAACGAGCCATATCCCTTGTTTCCGGGCTGATTGTCCTTGCGCAGCTCCTGCGGAAAATCCGACCCGTAGAAGAAGTAGCTGACCTGCGCCCCCTCTCCCAGCACGATCAGGTGTGCCCGCGCAGCGACCGCAGCCTGCGCGAAGAGCTGGTTGGCCGGCGGATAAGCCGGGCTGTAGTCCCCAAGCTGGTCGTATGCGACACCTACCTCGGTCGACCACAACCGCATATTCGGCTTCAGCGCCTGCATTTGCGCCCGCAATGCACGCATCTGATCAGGAAGCGCATTCTGCGGCCCTCCCGCCTCCGGCGGCGTCGACGGCGTGACATAGTTCGCGAAGTAGCTATGCGTCGTCACCCCATCGATGTAATTGCCCAAGCCCAGCGCCCCGTATGTCTGCAACAACGAACCCGTGGACCAGTAGCCGTTCATGCCCGGGTCCGGACTCGTCACGCCCATCACGACGGCATTCGGATCCGTCGAATGCAACCCGTTATAAACAGCTTGATACATGGCCACGAAATTCGCAGCCGTATCCTGCCAAGCGGGCTCCCAAGTCACCTGATAGTAGTTCTTGCCCATCGTAGGGATATACGCCTGCCGGATCGACTCGGTCTCGCGCCCGACGCGCGCCATATAACCCTGGTAGTACGTCAGGTCTGTGGGCGCATGATTGCGGTCGCTATTTGTGCTCGGATCAGGCGCAGGGCTCGCCCAGTTGGGAATACCATCCAGCCGCACGAGCCGCCCGATCGGGCTGTTGCCGTTGTATTGAGCCTGGAACACCTGGGGCACAGAAGTAGACGTCGGCGGAATCACAGGCGTCCATGTATTCTTCCCCTTCGGCTCCATCACCGACAACTGACGCGAGTCGATCACTTGCCTCACGCCCAGTGCTTTGAGCAACGCAGGCTTGTCGCTCTCGCCCTGCATCCCGAACCGATGCTGCTCGAGATTCGTGAACGTCACAGCCGGCACCAACGACACATCAGGTAGCACACCGAACGTCGCAATACCTTGCGGCCGCGTCCCCACGCTCGGGAGCGGATTGTTCGGCAATCTACTCAAATAAGCCTGAAGCGCGAAGTAACCACTCTCCACACCGGCACATGAAAGCGTCGATGTCTGCACGCCGGGAGGAACAGCGAATGTCCCGCTCCCACGCGTATTGCCGATATAGTCCGTAACCGACCAATTGACGACATCTGCGCTGGGCGCATTCGTCACAAATTGCACTTTAAATGCACTACGAAGCGGATACAAACGCGTGTTATCCGACGAGAGCGTATCCGCTGAAATGACACCATTGGGCGTACCGCCCGCCACCGTCGTCGGTGCCGAGCAAGTAATCCCAGGCGCAGGCGGTACCGTCTGCGCCATCGCACCCGACATGCCGGCGCTCGAGAACGCACAGATCGCAGCGGCAACGAGCGGTTGAACGCCCCGTCTGCGAGACGGGCGAGCGCTCCGCACGCCGTCGTACTCCGGTGTCAAAGCAACACCACCCACGAAAAGGCCTTCAGCATCCAGCGCCGCGCGCGCGCAATAGACCACCGAATTGCCCGCCGAATGGCGGAAATAAGAAAAAGTTTTCATCGATTGACAGAAGGATAGGTTAGTCCGTCTAAGGAACGTCGCCATACACCATCACGCAATCGAAGCGTCACCTGCTAGCCTGGCACTCCGCCCTCGTTTTATCTATCCCTCCGCCAACTAAACGCTTTGATCGGCGTCGTTCAACTTACTATTCAACTGAATAGCCGCGCAATTCCACCACACAAATAAACATTCGTCCATTCACAAATACGATTTACTCAATACGCATAACGGAGCCATTTCCCACCGTCAGCTGAACTAACCCAACGCCGCCTCGCGCGGCTGCGCAAGCAGACATCGCCGCAAGCGCGCCACACGCCGCCAACTGCGCGCAGCCTCGGCCTCTCTACCGCCCATCGCATCGAGGCAACGCGCGCGCAACGCCCATAGCGCATCGCGCGCCTGTCTGTCGCGATACCGACTCACCACGCCGATACCGCGCTCGAACGCCGCCAGCGCCTCCTCGTAACACCCGAGATGCCGCAGTGCGTCCATATAAGGAATCACGCAAATCGCCAGCGCGCTCGGCATCGCCACGTTCACCGCTTCCAGCGTCGCCTCGATCCCGTACAGATCGACCGTCTTCCCGAGCCGGACCGCCGCCCAGTTGTCGATCATCACCGCGACGGCGATCCACAAATCGTAGCCGCGCGACTCGGCCACCTCGCGGATCCGGCGCGTCCAAGCCAATGCCTCGCTCGGCCGGTCTCCGAGTTGCGCCGCAATCGCACAGAAACTCAGCACGAACGCGAGACTCGGCGCATCCTGCCGCCGCTCTGCCGCCGCCACCGCACGTGCGGCCGCCCGCGCAACAGCCGCGTCGTCGCCGCGCTTGCGCGCAATCCAGATCAGAAAAGCCATCGACAGAACATCCGACGCCTGCCCCACCGTCTCGATCACGCGATGCGCCACGCCGGCCCGCTCGCCCAATGCCACCGACGCATTCAAGTGCCGCTCCGCCTCTGCAAGCCGTCCGAGAAAGTAAAGGTTGTTGCCGACCGCCTCGTGCCCCGTCGCCTGCCAAGCGTCATCACCGGCCGCAATCGCCAGGTCGAGCAATGCCGCGCCGTAACGCAGCGCGCCGTCATGCCCCTCACGCGGCGAAGACGGCAGCCAAGCCCCCCAATGCGCCTGCAATCGCATCTGCATATCGCCGGTCATTGCCGCCAGCACGCGCGCTTCATTGAAACAGCTCAGCGCCTCCCCCGAACCGTATCCCTCCAGCTCGATCAATGCGAGTCCCTTGCCCATCAAACCGCGCAACGTCGTCGCCGCATTCGCTCCTCGCGAGCGCGCAAGCACGAGCGCCGCCTCGTATTCGTTCACGGCGTCGCGCTGTGCGCCTTGCGCAAACGCCACGCGCCCCGCGCTCAAATGCGCCGCAATCGCCTCTTCGGGCCGCTCGGCATTTTCCCAATGCACTGCGATGCGCGCAGGCGGCAGCGATCGCGCCAGACGCTCCGCGGCCCGCGCATGCCACTCCCGCCGCTCCGCAACCGGCAGCCGCTCCAGCGCTGCTCGATGCAACGCCTGGTGACGAAACCGGAACCGATCATGTGTCGTCGGGTACAACAGCCCCGCCTCCTCAAACCGCGCAAGCTGCGGCAGCAGCTTGCCGATCGGCTCTTCCACAAGGCAGGCCAGATCCGCAATTCCGCCTTCCGTCCCGAGCACAGCGGCACAGGCAGCGAGCCGCCGCAGTTTCGGCGAAAGGCTGTCCAGACGCGCAGCCAGCAAATCGTGAAGGTTTCGCGGCAGCTCAAACCCCTTGCTGCGCGCCTCCGCCCAGTGCCGCTTGTACTCGACGAGGAACAGCGGCAAGCCGTCGGCAAGCCGCGCCCCGGCTTCCGCCTCGTCGCGCCCCATCCTCAGCGCCGGCTCGACAAGGTCGAGCAACGCACGCGCCTCATGCAATTCGAGCCGGTTCGGACGCAAGACCTGGATTCCGTCCGGCACATCCGACGTTTCCCGCGCCAGCACAATCGTGAATGTGCGCGCGCTGCGCAGCGCGTTCCATTGATCGAGCAGCAACCGGGTCGTCTCATCCGCCCATTGAATATCGTCGATGACGATCGTGAGCCCGCGTCGGCCGGCCAACGCTGCGCCCCAGCCCAAAAGCCGCGCGAACAGGCCGCGCAACGACGCCGGCATGCCGGCCGCACTGCCCGCCGGCTCTGCCAAAGGTCGCAGCAGTTCCACGAACAGGCCATGCGCGCCGCAGCGCTTGTCGAGCTGAGCGAGGCGCGCCATCGCGCGCGCGTCCACGTCGCCCGGATGCACACCCGCGAGCGCCGCGACCCAGCCGCGCAACGGCGCAAGCGGCTCGTTCTTCGTCTCGCGTGCACACCGCAGCCAAACGGTCAGCCCGCGCCGCTTCGCATAACGCGCAAACTCGAACGCGAGCCGCGTCTTGCCGAGCCCCGCTTCGCCGACCAGCGCGACCGATGCACCGGCACGCCGCGCGCCCATCAGCTGCTGCAGCAGATAAGCCAACTCGCTGCGGCGCCCCACAAGCGGCAACTCCAGGTCTTCGCTATGCGGCCATGCACGGCGAGCCAGCGGGCGCAACAGCGCTACGCCGCCGCGATACGGGTGGGCGATCAGACGGAACGCCTCGCCGCCGCGACGCCCGAGGTCGCGGCGCAGCCAGCGCGTCGCCTCCTCGCTCGCCAGAATTTCTCCTGTCTGTGCGAGCGCGCAAAGGCGCAGCGTCGTGTTGATCACGATGCCGGGCGGCTCATCCGATGTTTCGCCGGCCGCCACCGTCGCCAACGCACAGTGCACAGCCTGCGCGAGCCGCGGCGCCAGCACGGCGCAAGAGGCAACGCTGACGGCCAACCGCGCCGCCGCCAACGCGGAACCCTCAAGTGCAAGCGGAAGACCGAAGTAGACGAGCGCCAGCCCCGGATACGGCACAACGAGCCGCGCCGTGCCATCGCCCACGCGCCGTCTGACGAAATCGACGAACTGACCGAATGTCAACGCGTTCTCGGGCGCGCCCTTACCGTCGCCTTCTGCGTCGCCATCGAGCCACTGCGCGCAATAGACGGCGATCGGCCGCCGCTCGCTCATTGCAGCCGGCTGCGACGCCCCTTCGCGCAAGCGCGCAACGAGTTCCATGATTTCGGGCCCGGGCGCGACGTCCCACTCGGCTTTCAGCCGTCGACTGAAACGTTCGAAGTGAACGAGCGCCGCATCGCTGCCCTGCTCCGCGGCCAGCGCCTCCATGCAAAGCCGGTTCGCCGATTCGTCGAGCGGCGCCAGGTCCAACAGACGGTGCAAAGCACTCAACGCCTCCCGCACCATCCCGCTCGCAAGGCGCACGCTCGCGAGCTGGCGCCACAGCGTACCGGCCCGTACTTCTGCCGTATGCCGTTGATGCTGAACCCAAGCTTCAAGGTCGGGGTCGAGCCCCGAATCGATACCAGCCAGGAATGGGCCACCGTACAGTTGCGCTGCGGCTTCGAGCGCCACGATGTCCTCGGCCACGACGAGCTCGCGCGAAAACCGCGCGGCCGCCCGGGCCAACGCCAGCGCGTCGCAATCGATGCCCTCGGCTTCGAGCCATATCGTCTGCCGGTCCGAACGCAGGCAGCCGGCCGCTTCGCCCAGCGCCGCGCGCAGCACATGCAACGCATGGCGCAGGCTGCGCCGCGCCGACTCAGCGTCGGCTTCAGGCCACAGCAGGCACGACAGCCGCTCGCGGCGCTGCGCCACGCCAGGCTCCAGGGCAAGCCACGCCAGCAGCAGACGAACCTTGTCATAGCGCAGATCGGCCTGCCGCCCTTCGACGGAAACCCGACAACCACCAAGCAACTGTATCTGCACCATCAATTTGGACAAAGGGAGGAATCAGAAGATTTCCGCCGGAAGGACTGCGGTGCCTTCGATCTTATCGTTAATCGGGAATATTTACTCAATCGCGCCCGCCATATCTGTATTACGGCCAATTAGACCGATTAGTTAACGGTGTGTAAACGCTTCCACCCGAGAATCACCCGACGCAAGTGTTCCGTCGAACGGACACGGCGCCCAGAGGCCGGTCTCGTTCGCGCGATGGCCGGCCATACAACGCAGTCGCCCACGAAGGCGGCGCGGACCCACTACGCGTTCAGGCCAGACGATGCAGACCACCCCCTCCCCCGCGATGCTTTCGCATTACATGAGCACGCACCCTTCACACCAATGGCGTGACTTTCTGGGTGCGTTGGCGGCCGAATTCGAAAGCGAACTCGACGCCGCTCAGCTTCGCGCGCTCATGGTGCGCATCGGCCTGCGCTTCGCCGAACGCCACCCGCTGCCCGCCTGCGCCACGCTCGACGCCCTCTCCGATGCCTTGAACGCGCGTTGGCAGGCCGTCGACTGGGGTTTTGTCGAACTCGTCGAAGCCGCCGATCACCTGCGCATCCGCCACTGCTGCGCCCCGCTCGCCGCATTTGGCGACGGCGCTGCGACCTGGGCCCCTGGTTTCCTCGAGGGCGCCTATCAGCATTGGTTGCAGGCCCTGGGCGCCGGCGCGCTGTCGGTGAGCCTTGCCCATGCGGCCGGCCCTGCCGAGCTTGAATTTCACCTCGCGCGATAAGCGTCGAGCGTCTGCCGTTGTTGCCCGTACGCCATGCGTGGCGACGGCGCGCAGGCAGGTCCATCACAAAAGCCCAGGAGAAAGGTCATGAGCCATTCGGACGACGTCGGCAACCTGTTCCGGCGTTTCGGCGGCGACGCTGCCGACTACCAAGAGCTTGTGCAGGAAACCGATCTGAACCTCGCCCGGCAGCGCTGGCCCATGCTGTCCGCGCGACTCGACGGCGAACGCGCGCCGATTCCGCCCGCGGCGCCTGCCGGCACGATGCCCGTGCGTGCGCGGCCCGTGGCGAACCCACCCGTCCGTACCTCAACGGCTGGCGCCGTCGACGCCGAGCAC
>CBJMQH010000185.1:0-9448 GCA_966431825.1 uncultured Trinickia sp. | reverse complement strand
ATAAAACGAGCGCGACACGCCCTTCAGAAGCGGGCCGAGCAGATAGGCCCGAGCGGAATTGCGCATGAATGAAATCGGACTTGTTCGAAGTGGTGGCAGCCCGCAATTGTAACGGTGTCGCTCGGACACGCACGCGCCATTCGCTCTATACTCGCGGCGGACCACAACGCATCTCATGGGGCAACAGCGCATCATGTCCGCCTGCATCGATCTGCCATCCGCCACCGATTCCGAGCCAGACGCTACGGGCGCCGCCCCGTTCGCGGCAGCGACCGCATGCGCCCCGGAAAGCCTGAGCGCGGCACCGATCGGCGTGTTCGACTCAGGTCTCGGCGGAATGTCGGTCCTGCACGCGATCCGCGAGCGGCTGCCCGCCGAATCGATCATTTATGTGGCCGACTCGGGGTATGCGCCTTACGGTGAAAAGTCCGACGCATTCATTCGCGCACGCAGCCTCGCCATCGCCCGATGGCTCTTGCAGCAGGGCGCAAAAATGCTCGTCGTTGCCTGCAATACGGCAACGACACATGCCATTCGCGCATTGCGCGATGCGCATGCGTTGCCGATCGTCGGTGTGGAGCCCGGCATCAAGCCCGCCGCCCTCGCCTCGGCAAATGGCCTGGTCGGCATACTGGCTACGGCCGCGACGCTGCGCAGCGCGCGCCTGCGCTCGCTCGTCGCCGAGCACGAACAACACTGCCGGTTCGTATTCCAGGCGGGGCATGGGCTCGTCGAACTCATCGAAGCAGGCCACGCGCAAGGGCCGGCTGTCGACGCGCTGCTCGAGCGATATCTGTCCCCCATGGCCGAGGCGGGCGTCGACACCGTCATACTCGGTTCGACCCACTTCCCGCTGTTGATTCCTGCGATCCGGCGCCGCTTCGGCGAACGCTTCCGGCTGATCGAAACGGGCTCCGCCATCGCACGCCGCGTCGATCATCTGCTGGCCGAGCACGAATTGCATGCCGTCGGCGCTACGCCGGCGCGATTGCGGCTGTGCTCGACGGCAACCGGCATCGCGCCGCAGCAAGCCCTGGAACAACTGGCTCATCACCTGATTCGAACGACGTTCGACGTCGATCTCGTGCAGATCGACACGTGAACGCCACGCTCGCCACCGCCGTGCTGGTTGTTCACGCAGTGTTCGCCGCGTTCATCGTGGGCGGATTCTTCGCGGTCTGGATCGGCGCGGCGCTCGGCTGGCAATGGGTGCGCGCACCCGGCTTTCGGCGCATTCATCTCGCGCTGATGGGGATCGTCGCCCTGCTGGCGGCGCTCGACATTCCCTGCCCGCTCACCGTCCTCGAAGACTGGCTCAGCACGGGCAGCGTCGGCCGGCAGGGTTTCATCGCACGCTGGGTCGGACGTGCGCTCTATTACGACTTTCCCGCCTGGGCCTTCACCCTCGCCTATGTCCTCTTCGCGCTTGCTGTGTTGCTGACGTGGCGCTATGTCCCGCCGCGTCCGCGGCCGCATCGGTAAAGGGCGGCGAGGACACTAACGACCGCTCGACGACGCAACGAGCCGTGCCGCATCCCGCCGCACCGACTCGGCCTCCTGCGTACGCCCGGTTTCACCGAATAAACGCGCGAGGTTGTCCAATACCCG
The DNA here is from genome assembly GCA_966431825.1 of uncultured Trinickia sp. Classification (GTDB taxonomy): domain Bacteria; phylum Pseudomonadota; class Gammaproteobacteria; order Burkholderiales; family Burkholderiaceae; genus Trinickia. Next base: position 7,840 of record CBJMQH010000185.1, on the reverse strand, counting down.
CGCATAGTCGCTGCGGTAGGCGGTCGGCTCCACTTGCGACAACGCCACGTAGCAGGCAATCGCACGCCGATACGCCCGTTCCGCGTCGTGCGGGTGTCGCATCGCACCGTACAGTACGCCCAGGTTGTTCAGCGTGCGCGCCTCGTCTGCCCGATAGGAAAGCGGCGCAGCCGCACCGAGCCCGCGTAGAATGCGCAGCGCTGACCGATAGGCGGCAAGCGATGCGCCCATGCGGCCCTGCATCCGGTACAACACGCCGAGGTTGTTCAACGTGCGGGCGACATCGGCACCGTGCACGGCCTCGCTCTCGCGTGCGAGCGTGCGCCGGATCGCCAACGCTTCCGTGTACGCCTGTTCGGCTTCGGATAGACGCGCGGCATCGGATAAGGCATTGCCGAAGTTGTTAAGCGTGCGCGCCAGCATCGGGCTGGCCGTTGCCGGGTTGGCGAGCACGAGGCGGCGTTCGATCGATAGCGCCTCGCCGAACGACCGCAGCGCCTCCGGCACGCGGCGCGCGAGGTCGTACAGCACCCCGAGATCGTTCAGTGTCGATGCGAGCGCCGGCTCATACGCCGCCGCGTCGCCCGCGGCCAATGCGCGCTCCAGCGCCAGCGCCTCGCGCGAAACCACGATCGCATCCTCGAATCGACGTTCGTCGCGATAGAGCACACCTAGCGCGTCGAAAGCCTGCACAACCAGCGGCGCATAAACGGCAGGTGCCCCGCGGGAAAGCCGCCATTCGATCCCCAGCGCATGCATGAATGCCGTCTCGGCGTCTTGCGGTAAGCGCAGCGCCGCGTACAAGCGCCCGGTCCGCATCAGCAGGACCGCCACGCGTGGCCGCCAGATATCCGGCTTGTCCTGCGCCAGCAACTGGTAGCGCGCGAGCAATCCGTCGTAGAGCCGCTGCGCCTCTTCGCGCCGCTGCGTCGCATCGAGCAGCTCCGCGTAGACGGCTGTGATGTCGATATCGTCAGGCGCCAGCGCATGGGCGTACCTTGCGTGCGCGACCGCCCACTCCGGCTGGAAACGCAACCATTCGATCAATGCCGCCTGGAGCCTGCGCGCAGCAGCCACCGGTTCGGGCACTGGCGCTTCGGCCAACGCCGCGCCGAGCGCAGCGGCCGCTCGGTCAAGATCGCCCAGCGCAATGGCGGCGTCGACGGTCCGCTCGAGCGGATCCGACGTGCTGACCCATGCCGTCCCGGCGAGCAAGACCCGGTAGTGCACACGCCATGCTTGAGCGTGCGCGACGAAATCACGATCGCCCAACCCCGCGAGCGCCGCGAGGCGCGGCACGAGGTTATCGATCGCCTCGGGCGGTACCGTTTGAAGCAGCACGTTGACGGCGGCTGCATACGCCGCCCGCTGGTCCGTTGCGAGGCCGGACTGCCGGGCGGCGCGGTTCGCCGCGGCGGCAAAGCGGCTCGATTGCCGCCAGGGCAATCCGCAGTCGCGCGCGAAGGAGAAGCCGTGCGCCACATCGAGCTCCGACAGCGCAGGCCGGCACACGACAGGCCCGGCTGCGCGCGCCGCGCATTCGACGAGTACAGCCAGCGCGATGGCGGCCAGCCCCCGATGTCCGTGCCCGATCGCCATGCTTTCGCCTCGTCTTTCCCATTGCGTCATTCCGACACAAGAAGAATCTCCACCGTTCGGCGCGCGCTGTGTGTTAAGCGGCGTACGCACACGTGCAGACGGTGGGCGGTGCCGCGCGCGGCGCCACACAGGCGGGTGGGTCGAGCCCTGCGGTAGTCCGGGCGTTACGGTGTTTCGCGCGCGCGTCGGCCTTGCTCGCGGATCTGTTCGAGCGTGGCGTTAGGGGTACTGACTTCCTGCGGGATGCGGATTTCGATCAACGCCGGCAGCCCGCTCGCCACCGCCCGATCGAACGCGGGCAAAAAGTCCCCGGTGCGCTCGACGGTCTCGCCGTGCGCGCCGAATGCCCGTGCGAACGCGGCAAAGTCCGGATTCGTGAGGCCGGTGCCATGCGGCCGGTTCGGGTAGTGACGCTCCTGATGCATGCGGATCGTACCGAATTGCCCGTTGTTCACGACGATGAAGATCGCGTTGAGACCGTATTGCATCGCTGTCGCGAGCTCGTGGCCGGCCATCATGAAACAGCCATCCCCCGCGAGCGCCACGGCCATGCGGTCAGGGTACAGCGCCTTTGCCGCGAGCGCCGCCGGCACGCCGTAGCCCATCGACCCGCTCGTCGGCGCGAGCTGGGAGCGGAAATACCGATAGGCGAAGTGCCGGTGCAGCCAGATCGCGTAGTTACCCGCACCGTTCGTGACGATCGCATCGACAGGCAGCCGCGCCCGAAGTTGAGCCATGATTTCGCCGAGCTGAACTTCGCCGTGCATCGGGCGTGGCGCGCGCCATTCGAGATAGGTGCGATGCGCATCTTCGGCGCTGCCGGCCCATACGGGTGTTGCCTTCGGCACGAGCGCGGCGAGCGCGGCAGCGATTTCGGGCATACCTGAGACGATCCCGAGATCGGGCGCATAAACGCGGCCGAGTTCCTCGGCACCTTGATGCACATGCACGAGTGCCTGTTTCGTCTTCGGAATCTCGAGCAGCGTATAGCCGCCCGTCGTCGCCTCGCCGAGCCGCGGCCCGATGACAAGCAGCAGATCGGCCTCGCCGATTCGGCGCGCGAGCGCTGGATTGATGCCGAGTCCGACATCGCCCGCATAGTTCGGATGATCGTTATCGAGCGTGTCCTGGTAGCGGAACGCGCAGCCGACGGGCAGTTGCCATGCCTCGACGAAGCGACGCAGATCCGCACAGGCGCCGTCGGTCCAGCCGCTGCCGCCGACGATCGCCATCGGCCGGCGAGCCGCTTCCAGCATGCCAGCCAGCCGCTCGACCTGCGCGGGTGCGGGCGCCGCGGCGATGCGCTGATAGCGCGGCGCGGGCGCAACGGCAGGGCACGGCTCCGAGAGGATGTCCTCGGGAAGGGCGAGCACCACGGGCCCGGGCCGGCCGGCGCATGCGGTGTGGAAAGCATGGCTCAGGTATTCGGGGATTCGGCGCGGGTCGTCGATTTGTGCGACCCATTTGGCCATCTGGCCGAACATGCGGCGGTAGTCGATCTCCTGGAACGCCTCGCGGTCCATGTGCTCGCGGGCGCACTGACCGATGAACAGGATCATCGGCGTGGAATCCTGGAAAGCCGTATGCACGCCGATCGAGGCGTGCGTGGCCCCTGGCCCGCGCGTGACGAACGCCACACCGGGGCGCCCCGTCAGCTTGCCGGTGGCTTCGGCCATATTCGCCGCGGCGGCTTCGTGGCGGCAGACGAACGTGCGAATCCGTTCGGTCTCGTCATGCAGCGAATCGAGCACGGCGAGAAAGCTCTCACCGGGCACACAGAAAACGCGATCGACGCCGTGCGTGAGCAAGGCATCGACGACGAGACGCGCACCCGTGACAGAGGCGGAATCGGCGGGTTGGGGCATGGTGCGGCGACCTCCTGATTGTCGAAGAAGACGTGATCGGGAAATACGGCACTCGCCAGCTTACGCCAAATTGGTGCACGAGCGGCCCCTTGTGCGCGAGGAGGAGACGGCATATGCTTCAGCCTATGCTGGCAGCCACCGGGGGTAACATGATGGGTATGGACATTCGTTACGTCCGAATTTTTCGCAACGGACGTAATCAGGCTGTGCGCATTCCACGAGAATTCGAGCTTGCCGGCAGCGAGGCGATCATGAGGAAGGACGGCGACCGACTCATCATCGAGCCGGTCAAATCGCCGCCGCTGCGCGAATTGCTGATGCAGTGGGACCCGCTCGCCGAAGCCCTTCCTCCGATCGACGACCTGCCCGCGGAGCCCGTGGACCTCGACTGATGCCGCTTTATCTGCTCGACACGAATATTCTGTCCGATTTGATCCGCAACCCGCGCGGCGAGGCGGCGGCCCGTTTGATCGCGCTCGACCCCGCCGATGTCTGCACCTCGATCGTCGTCGCGTCCGAGTTGCGCTACGGTTGTCAAAAGAAGGGTTCGACCCAGCTCACAATGCGGGTCGACGCTGCGCTGGCGGGATTGGCGATCAAGCCACTCGGCGTCGATGCCCATATTCGCTATGGCGAGCTGCGTACAGCACTCGAGCAGCGCGGAGCCATGATCGGTGCAAACGATCTCTTTATTGCGGCCCATGCCTTGACCCTCGACGCCGTGCTCGTGACCGACACCACGGCCGAGTTTTCGCGGGTGGACGGCCTGACGGTGGAAAACTGGCTACGCTGAGCGTTTTCCCGGTTTTCCCGGCAGGCAAAAAAACGGCGAGCGGCGCCCTGAGGCGCTACGCCCGCCGCGCGACTCGCTGGCTCAGCGGTTGAGCTGAGACAAGTCGCGCACGGCGCCGGTGTCTGCCGACGTCGTCAGTGCCGCGTACGCCTGAAGCGCCGCCGAGACATGCCGCTCGCGGTTCGCCGGCTTCCACGCCGCGGCACCCTTCGCTTCCATCGCCGCCCGCCGCTTCGCCATCTCGTCCGCCGAAATCGCCAGATTGATCGAGCGGTTCGGAATGTCGATCTCGATCGTATCGCCGTTCTCGATCAACGCAATCGCCCCACCCATCGCCGCTTCCGGCGACGCATGGCCGATCGACAGGCCCGACGTGCCACCGGAGAACCGCCCGTCGGTCAGCAATGCACACTGCTTGCCGAGGCCGCGACTCTTCAGATACGACGTGGGATAGAGCATTTCCTGCATGCCCGGACCGCCCTTCGGCCCTTCGTAACGAATGACGACGACATCGCCGGCCTGCACCTCTTCGCCAAGAATGCCCTCCACCGCCGCGTCCTGGCTCTCGTACACCCGGGCCTTGCCGCTGAACTTCCAGATCGATTCGTCGACCCCGGCCGTCTTCACGATACAGCCCTTTTCGGCGATATTGCCGTACAGCACCGCCAACCCGCCGTCCTTCGTGAACGCATGCTCGACCGTTCGGATCACGCCCTTTTCGCGGTCCAGATCGAGGGCCTTCCAGCGGCTGTCCTGCGAGAACGCCACCTGCGTCGGCACGCCGCCCGGCGCGGCCTTGTAAAACGTATGAACCGCTTCGTCCTGGGTCGCCTTCACGTCCCACTTGGCCAGCGCGTCGGCCATCGTCGCGCTGTGCACAGTACCCACGTCGGTATGCAAAAGGCCGCCGCGGGCCAGTTCGCCGAGAATGGCCATGATGCCGCCGGCGCGGTGCACGTCTTCGATATGGACGTCGGGCACGGCAGGGGCCACCTTCGAGAGGCACGGTACCTTGCGCGACATGCGGTCGATATCGGCCATCGTGAACGGCACTTGCCCTTCGCGCGCCGCTGCCAGCAAGTGCAGGACCGTGTTCGTCGAGCCGCCCATCGCGACGTCGAGCGCCACGGCGTTTTCGAACGCCTGGAACGTCGCGATATTGCGCGGCAGCACGCTGTAGTCGTCCTGCTCGTAGTGCTGCTTGGCCAGCGCCACGATGCGGCGGCCTGCTTCGCGGAACAGCTTCTCGCGGTCGGCATGCGTCGCGACGATGGTGCCGTTGCCCGGCAGCGACAGGCCCAGCGCCTCGGTCAGACAGTTCATCGAGTTCGCCGTGAACATGCCCGAGCACGAGCCGCAGGTCGGGCACGCCGAGCGCTCGATCGTTTCGACTTCTTCGTCGGAGCAATGCTTGTCGGCCGCTTTGACCATCGCGTCGACGAGGTCGAGCGCAATGATCTTGCCTTCGACTTTCGCCTTCCCGGCTTCCATCGGGCCGCCCGAGACGAAGATCACCGGAATGTTCAGCCGCAGCGCGGCCATCAGCATGCCCGGGGTGATCTTGTCGCAGTTCGAGATACAGACGAGCGCGTCGGCCGTATGAGCGTTGACCATGTACTCGACGCTGTCGGCGATCAGGTCGCGGGACGGCAGCGAATAGAGCATGCCGCCGTGGCCCATCGCGATGCCGTCATCGACCGCGATCGTGTTGAATTCCTTCGCGACACCGCCGGCTGCTTCGATCTCGCGGGCCACGAGCTGGCCCAGATCCTTCAGGTGCACGTGACCCGGCACGAATTGCGTGAAGCTGTTGGCGATGGCGATGATGGGCTTCTGGAAATCCGCGTCCTTCATGCCCGTGGCACGCCAGAGAGCGCGTGCCCCGGCCATGTTGCGGCCAGCGGTCGAAGTGCGGGAACGGTACTGAGGCATGCGAATGCTCCGGCGAGTGCGAGGACGAATCCTCTATTCTAGCCCCACCCGTCTACCCTCGCCCGACGCGCTCCGAAACCGCCCTCCCGCTCGACCGGCCTCGCCGGCCGGATCAGGTCGAGCCCATCAGCACTCGACGATGTTCACGGCCAGCCCGCCGCGCGACGTTTCCTTGTACTTCGTCTTCATGTCGGCGCCTGTCTCGCGCATCGTCTTGATGACCGAATCCAGCGAAACGTAGTGGCTGCCGTCGCCGCGCAGCGCCATGCGGGCGGCGTTCACGGCCTTCACGGAGGCCATCGCGTTGCGCTCGATACACGGGATCTGCACCATGCCGCCGACAGGGTCGCAAGTGAGCCCGAGGTTGTGCTCCATCCCGATCTCGGCCGCGTTCTCGACCTGTTTCGGCGTGCCGCCGGTCACCGCCGCCAGCGCGCCCGCCGCCATCGAGCAGGCCACACCGACCTCGCCCTGGCAACCGACCTCCGCCCCCGAAATCGACGCATTGAGCTTATAGAGCATGCCGATCGCGGCCGCCGTCAGCAGAAAGTCGATGACGCCCTGCTCGTTCGCGCCGGGCACGAAACGCGTGTAATAGTGCAACACGGCAGGAATGATGCCGGCTGCGCCGTTCGTCGGCGCCGTCACGACGCGCCCCCCTGCCGCGTTCTCCTCGTTCACGGCGATCGCGTACAGATTGATCCAGTCGACCATCGAGAGCGGATCGCGCAGCGCGCCCTCGGGGTTGCCCGACAGCGCACGGTACAGCTGCGGCGCACGGCGCTTCACCTGGAACGGCCCCGGCAACGTGCCGTCGGCCTGCGGGTTACCGATCCCGCAGCCACGCGCCACGCACGACTGCATGACGCTCCAGATTTTCAAAAGACCCGTGCGCGTCTCGTCTTCGGTGTGCCAGACGCGCTCGTTTTCCCACATCAGCTGGGCGATCGACTTGCCCGTCGAAGCGCACAGCGCGAGCAGTTCGTTCCCCGAACGGAACGGATGCGCCATCTGATCGGCCGCGCTGAGCACCTTCGTGTTCGGCGCACCGGCCGTCACAACGAAACCGCCGCCCACCGACAAATAAGTTGTTTCGCGCAGCGCTTCGCCTTGCGCGTCGAGCGCACGCAGCTTCAAGCCGTTCGGGTGCTCGGGCAGCGCCTGCCGGTAAAACGCGATCTGGTCCTTCGGCGCAAACGCGATCTCGTGCCGGCCGAGCAGCGCAAGACGTTTCGTCGTACGTACCGCCTCCAGGCGGGCATCGATCGCGTCGGGATCGACGGAATCGGGTGCCTCGCCCATCAACCCGAGCATCACGCCGCGGTCGGTACCGTGGCCCTTGCCCGTGGCGCCGAGCGAACCGTAAAGCTCGACCTTCAACGCGGCCGTTCGCGCGAGCAACCCGTCGCGCTCGAGTCCTTGCACGAACAGCAGCGCGGCGCGCATCGGTCCGACCGTGTGGGAACTCGACGGGCCGATACCGATTTTGAATAGATCGAAAACGCTGACTGCCATCGTTACTCCAAAACCAGATTGTTGAAAATGTCCGAAAAACACGCTTGCCGCCGCGCGCTACCGCCTATGGCTTATCGCTTATCGCTCATTGCCGCCGACCGCATTCACATAGCGGCCCCAGCGCGTCATCGTCAGA
>CBJMQH010000184.1:0-9538 GCA_966431825.1 uncultured Trinickia sp. | reverse complement strand
CGCATCGGCGACGCGCGACTGCTCGGCAATAACCCAGTCGTCATAGAGCCCGGCGAGCAACGGCCCTTTGTAGAGCCGAACGGCCTCCTCGATTCGCCGAATCTTGTCGGGGACGTCGCGCGCCAGTCGTCCGTCTGCCGTCATCGCGTCGAGCGCGAGGTCGACTTTGTGCTGCAACGCCGCTGCCTTCGAATCGAACGCGAAGACCAATTGCCAATTGGAATAAGGCGAACGCGTTCTACGCACATCGAACGATTGCGCGCCGTGCGCCTGCTGATAGGCCACCACGGCCGGATACCAGACGATCGCTCGTGCGGCACGGCCCGCAGCGACTGCATCGACCGTCGACTCCGGTGTGTTCTCGAGAACGAAGTGCACGTGCTGCTCTTGCACTGCGATCAGCTGCGAAGGGCTACCGTAGGTTGCCGCAACGACCGTGTCGGCTGGATCCCCAGCTTGCCCGTTCGCATGGGCGCTCGTGCGGACGCTGACGTAATCCGCGCGCAAATAGCCACGAGAGAAGCGCATGTCGCTGCCCGAACCATCGGCAGCCGACGAGCGCGGGAACCCCGCGATCACGTCGCAGCCGTGGCCCAGCGTGCGACGCAGCTCCTTCAGGGAGACACCGTCGTCGTCACCGCCGCCGATCCCGTTTTCGACGAGCGTTGCGGCGACACCCGCCGCAGCGAATGCGCGCCTGGCGACCACGGCGTCAAGGGCGGCCGAGGGGCTACCGGCGAAGGTGCAGACGCGAACGGGAGGCGCGGCGAGTGCGGATGACGAAGCAAAGCCTGCCCCGGCGACGGCCACAGCGGCCGCCGCAAAGTGATGAAGATGCGTTTTCATGATCGTACTTCCGATGGAGTGCCGCGCCGAGCCACGGCCGCCGCCCAGGGGGAGCCGCCGTGATTCGACATGCTTGGAGTGAAGCGCGTTGATGAAGCGCGTTGATCGAGACCGATTGCATCAACCGCGATGCAGGGCGAACACGTAGAGCGTGCCGCCGCGCGGGACCTTATCCGCGATCTTCGCCATCGGGCCGCCCCAGATCGGGTTCGCGCCGCCGTAGCCTGCGAGGACGGCGACATACTCTTGCCCGTCGATTTCGAAGACGGACGGTTGCGCGATGATCCCGCTCGCGAGCTTCGGGCTTTGCCACAGCACCTTGCCGGTCGCTTCGTCGAACGCGTAGAGGTGACCGTCAAGCGAGCCACTGAAAGCGAGGCCACCGGCCGTGCTCGCTACGCCGCCGTTCCAGGGCATCTTGCTCCAATGCCCCCAGACCTTCTTGCCCGTGTTGACATCGATCGCCTGCAGTTCGCCGTAGCCCTTGCTGCCCGGTTCGGGTTTGATCTCGAACCCTTCGCCGAGATAGGGCAGACCTTCCATGTAACTGACCGACTTGCCCGACAAGCTCATGCAGGCATGCAGAGCGGGGACGAACGCGAGGTGCTTGGCCGGATCGTATGAGACCGACCACCAGTTCTTGCCGCCCAGGAAGCTCGGACAGGTATCGATCGTCGTACCGACGTTCGGGTACTTCGCGCGATCCTGGATCGGCTCGCCTTCGGCCGTATAGCCCGTCACGGAGGTGGCTTTGACGAATGCGCTCGCGTAAATGAGCTTGCCTGTCGAGCGATCGATCGCGTGGAAGAAGCCGTTGCGATCGGCGTGGATGATCGCGTCGTAGTCCTTACCGCCGTATTGGACGTTCGCGAGAATCGGCGTGTTCACGCCGTCGTAATCCCACGTGTCGTTACGCGTGTATTGGTAGTGCCATTTGATGTCGCCGCTTTTTGGGTCGAGCGCCAAGAGCGAATCGCTGTACAGGTTACTGCCGGGGCGCAACGATGCGAGCCATGGCCCCGGATTGCCGACGCCCCAGAAGAGCGTCTTCGTCGCAGGATCGAACGTACCCGTGAGCCAGGACGCGCCGCCGCCATGCGCCTGCATGCCGTCGGGCCAGGTGTCGCCGCCCTTCTCCTTCGCATCGGGAATCGTGATGCGCTTCCAGAGGACGTTGCCGTTCTCGGGATCGAGCGCTGCGATGAATCCGCGTGCACCGTATTCGCCGCCCGAGTTGCCCACCACGATCGCGCCGTCTATCGCGAGCGGCGCGAGCGAGAACGCGTAGCCGGTGCCCGGATCGAACATCCGCTTTTTCCAGACGACGGCCCCCGATTGCGCATCGAGCGCGACGATCTCGCCGCTGAGCATCGCGACGTAGGCGTTTTTGCCGTACAACGCCACACCGCGATTCACTACGTCGCAACACGCATTCTTGAATGCCTCGGGGCCCAGATTCGGCTCGTACTTCCAGAGCGCCTTACCCGTGACCGCATCGAACGCATAGACGTTGTCTTTCGGCGTCGTCACGAACATGTAGCGGCCGTTGACGATCGGCGTCGCCTCGAAGCCTTGCTGCAGGTCAGCCGGAAATTTGTAGCGCCAGGCAAGACCGAGTTTCTTCACGTTCGTCGTATCGATCTCTTTTGCCGGCGAATGCGATTGCCCGTCGTAGGTGCGGTAGTACGTGAGCCAACCCGGGTCGCTCTGCGCGTTGGCAAGGCGGTCAAAGGTAACCGCCGGATAGTCGCCGGCAGCGTTCGCGTGTTGCGGGGCGAGGCCGATGACGGTGGATAGGCATGTTGCGAGCGCGCTGCGCCATACGGCCGAAGAGGACCTGCGATTCATGTGTGTCTCCTATGTCGGCCGGCGTGGGCGATACGCTGTCCCATGCCGGTCCCATGTCATGCTCGGTTTGTCGAATGATGGCGGCGCGACGGTGTCGAGCATGAAGGCTCGATGAGCAACGAATGGCCGCGGGCGACGCTGAACGCAAGGGGTATGCCATTGGCGTGCCGAGGGCGGGCGAAGCGCAGGCGGGGCGCGGATGTGGCCAATCGCCGCCCGCCTCTATCCGGGAGGCGGGCCGAGTGTCCGCCAGCGGGCTTCGTTTAAAACTGAAACACCTCCGTCGGAAGCGATGTCGCGAAAAGAGACAGTCGACGGTGTGCATCGAAATGACCGGGATACCCCCGATATTCCGTTGCGCAATCGCGCGTCATCGTATTGGGTCGAGGCCGAAGGTATTGCGCAGATACGACAATTGGCGCATTTTTTGCTCTTCTCGGCATCAAAAGCGGTTCGGCGACAGTCGACGCTCGATCAGGAGGAGACAATGCGCAACGTCGTTCAACGCTCCGCGCATCCCGTGCCGGGGGGCGAGTCGAGCTGGCCAAGACCGTCCATTCAGAAGGCTCATGAACGCTCGCAGGGCTATGGGCTCCTCACGAGTGTCCGCCCCGACTACGACGTGCTGCCTACGTCCGAGCTCACGCTGAAAGTCGAGCAGAACCGGATCCTGTGTGCGCATGCGATGCCGGTCATGGAGACGCTACGCGACCAGATCGTCAATACGGAAAGCATGGTGGTGCTGACCGATGCGCAAGGTCTGATCTTGCATTCGATCGGCGACGACGATTTCCTCGCACGCGCCGAGAAAGTCGCCCTGCGCCCTGGCGCCCAATGGTCCGAAGAACGGCAAGGCACGAATGCGATCGGTACGGCATTGGCCGAGCGCAGCGCGACTGTCGTGCATGGCGACCAGCACTTTCTCGAGGCGAATCGATTTCTGACGTGTTCGAGCGTTCCAATTCTCGATCCTTATGGCGACGTGATCGGCGTGCTCGACGTGACGGGCGACTACCGCAGCTACCACCAGCACACGATGGCGCTCGCGAAGATGTCGGTTCAGATGATCGAGAACCATCTGTTCTCCGCGACGTTCCGCGACGCGCTGCAAATCGGTTTCCACTCGCGCCCGGAATTCCTGGGTACGTTGATGGAAGGGATCGCCGCGTTCACGGCGGACGGCCGCTTTCTGTCGGCCAATCGCAGTGCGCAGTTCCAACTGGGGTTGCCGCTCTCGGCGCTGCGCGCTCATACGGTGTGCTCGTTGTTCGGTATGACGAGTGCCGAACTCGTCGACCGGCTGCGTGCAAGCCGCGACCCCATCCTCTCGTTGAACCTTCATAACGGTGCGACCGTCTGTGCCAGCGTCACGTTCCGGCGGGCGATGCTCGCCAGCACGGGATGGCAGACGGAGGCGCGCCGCGAGATGGGGGGCGCGCAAAGTCCGACCGGCACGGTCCCCACCGTGCGCACTGCTTTGCGCACGGTGACGCTCGATCAGCTCGACACCGGCGATCCACAAATCGCAACGGTCATTGCGAAGGTTCGCAAGGTGATCGGCAAGGACATTCCGCTGCTGATTACCGGGGAGACCGGCACCGGCAAAGAGCTGCTGGCTCAGGCGATCCACAACGAATCGCCGAGGCGGTCCGGCCCGTTTGTCGCGGTCAATTGCGCGTCGATTCCGGAGACACTGATCGAGTCGGAACTGTTCGGCTACGAGGAAGGGGCGTTCACGGGTGCGCGCCGCAAAGGTGCCGTCGGCAAGATCGTGCAGGCCCACGGCGGGACGCTCTTCCTCGATGAAATCGGCGACATGCCTTACCCATTGCAAGTGCGTTTGCTGCGCGTGCTGCAAGAGCGGATCGTCAATCCGCTTGGCTCGACGAAGACGATTCCCGTCGATATCGCCATCGTCTGCGCGACGCACCGCAATCTGCGCGAGATGATTGCGCAAAATCGCTTCCGCGAGGATTTGTATTACCGCTTGAATGGACTCATCGTGAAGCTGCCGCCGCTGCGCGAGCGCAAGGATCTTGCGGTCGTGATCGGCAAGATGCTCGAACGCGAAGCGCTTAGAGGCGGTGAGGGCCAGCATCTGTCGGTTGCGTCGGAGGTGATGATGCTATTTGAGCAATGCACGTGGCCCGGGAATTTCAGGCAACTCGCCAACCTGCTTCGCACCGCGGCGGTGATGGTCGACGACGACGGCGAGATTCGCCGCGACCATCTGCCCGACGACTTTTTCGACGACTTGCTGAAGACCGAAGGACAAACGGCCGCGAATGCCGCGGCCCCGGCAGACACTGCGGCGCCGATAGGCTCGCGGCTGCAGGACATGGAAGCGCATGCGATCGCAGCCACGCTCGCTCAGCATGGCGGGAACGTTTCGGCCGCCGCGCGCACGCTCGGCGTTTCCCGCGCCACGCTTTACCGCAAGATGCCCACCGTCGCGCCGACGAAGCGCGATGACGAGGACTGAGTCCTCTCCCCGCCTCGCCCTCGCGCAACCCCTTCCCTGCCCCAGACTGAACACCCTCTGTCGCACTTTGCGACAGAGGGTGTCGCCGAATAAGACACCCCTTGTTGCATGGGCGGCTCGAAGCTTCGACGGCTCGCGTACGCAACACCATCGGCATAGCCTTTGCTTTTACGAATCGACCGCACATTGAATGACGCGGTTAAGCAGAGTCAATCAAGCCCGATTCAATTAAAGGAGACAGTCATGCAATGGACCACGCCCGCCTATACCGATCTGCGTTTCGGCTTTGAAATCACGATGTATATCGCCAACCGTTGAGCGGTAGGTAAGCATGCTGCGCGCGGGGCTGACGCTGCTCGCGCGTGGCCGCTTCCAAAGGCATTGTCATGTTGATCAAGGTTCTTGGCTCCGGCGCGGGCGGCGGCCTGCCGCAATGGAATTGCAACTGCGCAAACTGCATGCAGACGCGCGCATTTGCGAACGGGTTCAAGCCACGCACACAGTCGTCGATTGCAGTCAGCGAGACCGGTGAAGATTGGGTGCTCATCAATGCTTCTCCCGATCTGCTCGCGCAACTGCGGGCTCATCCCGAACTCCAGCCGGCCCGTTCGATGCGCGACAGCGGCATTGCGGCGGTCGTGCTCTGCGACGCGCAGATCGACCATGTCACAGGACTCCTGATGCTGCGCGAACGCACGAGTCCGCTGCCGCTGTATGCGACGCGGCCCGTACTGGACGATCTCTCCTGCGCGTTCCCGCTGATTCCGTTGCTCGGGCATTACTGCGGCGTGCAGCAGCACCCGATCGTGCTGGGAGCGCCGTTTTCGATCGAGCCGCTTGCGGGCATTCGCTTCACGGCGATTGCGAGCGACAGCGCTGCGCCCCCTTATTCGCCGCACCGGAATGCGCCCGTGCCGGGCGACAACATCGCACTGCTTATCGAAAGCTGCGCGACCGGATCGCGCGCGCTCTATGCGCCGGGTCTTGCGCATGCGTCGGACGCTGTCGTGACGGCGATGTACTCGGCTCAGCTTGTACTCGTCGACGGCACCTTCTGGACCGATAGAGAGATGATCGATCTGGGCTTGTCGAGCAAGCGTGCTGTCGACATGGGGCATCTGGCCCAGTGCTCGGAGAACGGAAACGCCGGCATGGTCGAACTGCTCGATACGTTGCCGCGCAGCACGCGCAAGGTGCTGATTCACATCAACAACACGAATCCGATTCTTGACCCTCGCTCCGACGCGCATGCGACCTTGCGCGAACACGGTATCGAGATCGCCGAAGACGGAATGGAATTGCAGGTGCAGCCTTGAGCACACTCTCGACCGACAGCATGCGCGCGACGCAGACGACATTTCATGCGGCGCTCGACGAGGCACCTTGGACGCGCGAGCAGTTCGAAGCGCGATTGCGTGGACTGGGTGATCGTTATCACATCCATCATCCGTTCAACGTTCGGCAGAACAGCGGGCAATGCTCGCCCGAAGAGATACGCGGCTGGGTGGCGAATCGCTTTTACTACCAGATCAATATTCCCTTGAAGGACGCGGCGATTTTGTCGAACTGTGACGATCGTGAGACGCGACGCCTTTGGGTGCAGCGCATTCTCGATCACGACGGATATGGCGACGACCCGGGCGGGATTGAAGCGTGGGCTTGTTTGGCCGATGCCGTGGGGTTGTCGCGCGATGCGCTGTGGTCGCTCGACTATGTGCTGCCGGGCGTGCGGTTCGCGGTGGATGCTTACGTGAATTTCGCGCGACGCGTGCCTTGGCAAGAGGCGGTGTGTTCGTCGCTGACGGAAATGTTCGCGCCGCAAATTCACAAGGACCGGCTTAGCGGGTGGCCTACGCTTTATCCGTGGATCGAGGCGAGAGGATTGAGCTATTTTCGGAGTCGGATTCCGCTTGCCACGCGCGATGTCGAGCATGGGCTGGCTGTGACGCTCGACTACTTTCGGACGAGGGCGATGCAAGAGCGCGCACTCGACATTCTCAAGTTCAAGCTCGATGTTTTGTGGTCGATGCTCGACGCCATCGAAAAGGCATACACGCGATGACCTATGCCAATGCAGAAAGCGGGGCTCCGCTGCGCCCGCGTTTGTTGCCGATGTTCAGGCTGCAATGGGAAGCCGCACAGGATGCCTATGTGCTGCTCTATCCCGAGGGGATGGTGAAGCTCAATCCGAGTGCGGGGCAGATACTCGCGCGGTGCGATGGTACGCGCGATCTGGATGAGCTCATCGGTGAGCTGGAAGCACTGTTCAATGCGCAGGATCTGGCTGCCGACGTCTATCGGTTTCTCGATCATGCACGCCAGCGTGGGTGGGTGGACTGAGATGAACGCTCATGAGGTAGTGCTGGAAACCGCGCCGGCATCGGGTGTTACGTCGCCGCCGCTTTGGTTGTTGGCAGAACTGACTTACCGGTGTCCGCTGCATTGTGCGTTTTGCTACAACCCGGTGGACTTCGAGCGTCACGGGCCCGAACTCGATACCGAAGAATGGCTGCGCGTGATATCGGAGGCGCGCGCGCTCGGGGCGGTGCAGATCGGATTTTCCGGCGGCGAGCCGCTGGTGCGCGATGATCTGGAAGTGCTCGTTGCCCATGCGCGTGGGCTCGGCTTTTATACGAATCTCATTACCTCTGGCGTTGGGTTGAACGAGACGCGGATCGCTGCGCTCAAGCTGGCCGGGCTCGATCATATCCAGCTTTCGTTTCAGGATTCGTCGCGCGAGCTCAACGATTTTCTGTCCAGTACGCGGACGTTCGAGCGCAAGCGGAAGGTCGCGGCGCTGATCAAGGCGCATGGGTACCCGATGGTGCTCAATTGCGTCCTGCATCGATACAACCTGCCGCACGTTGCGCAGATCATCGAGATGGCGCTCGATATCGGTGCGGAGTATCTCGAGCTGGCCAACACGCAGTACTACGGCTGGGCCATGCTCAACCGCGAGCAGTTGATGCCGACTGCGCAAGCGCTGAAGGAGGCTGAGGATACGGTGAATCGGTATCGGGCACTTGTGGGCGAGCGCTGTCGGATTTTGTTTGTCGTGCCGGATTACTTTGAGACTCGACCGAAGGCTTGTATGAACGGGTGGGGCGCGGTGTTTCTTGGGGTGGCGCCGGATGGGGCCGCGTTGCCTTGCCATGCCGCTCGGTCATTGCCCGGGTTGGAGCTGCCCAATGTGCGGGAGATGTCGCTTTCGGATGTTTGGTACGGGAGT
This sequence comes from uncultured Trinickia sp., assembly GCA_966431825.1. Taxonomy (GTDB): domain Bacteria; phylum Pseudomonadota; class Gammaproteobacteria; order Burkholderiales; family Burkholderiaceae; genus Trinickia. Next base: position 1,133 of record CBJMQH010000184.1, on the reverse strand, counting down.
AAGGCCTTTAACGCGTTTCGCGGGGATGGGTGGATGCGGGAGCCTTGTCGGAACTGCGACGAGCGGGGGAAGGATCATGGGGGGTGCCGGTGTCAGGCTTATGCGCTTGCAGGGGATGCGAGGGCCGCGGATCCCGTTTGTGCGAAGTCGCCGCAGCATGGGGAGGTTTTGAAGGCCGTGGCAGTTGCGCGGGAGGTGCGGGGTGGGGGGGAGAGGCCGTTGGTTTTTCGGGGGGTGAAGCGGGGGTGAGGCGCGCAAGCCAAGTTGCATCGACAGCCGGTACCACCGGGTCGGTGCATAGCGAGCGACCACCGTCGAACCCGTTAGACGGTGGCCGGGTTGTTGTGGCGATGAAACCCGGGATCTTCAAGACAAGACGTTGTCTCTTTGCCGCGGCGCGCGATCAGTCTTCTTTGCTCCCGTCCAGTGCTGAGGATCGCGCCAACAACCGTTCGATAAGCTCGCGAGGGGCAGTGAATCTCGGCATGGCAAGGGCTTCGGCGCGTCTTGCAACATCGAGTGCCTCTTCGTGATCGGCGCCTTTCGGGGAAGCGGCAAGTACCACCGCCAGGTTATATAGAAGGATTGCGTTGGCGGTTTCGTGCGCCGCCTCTCGCGCAATGGCAATAGCCTGCTCGTGGCGCTCCCCCCTCGACAAGGCGAGTGCAAACCATGTCTTTGCCCATGCATTCCGGGGATCGAGCTCGACAGCGCGAACGAAGTAGGGTTCGCATTCTTCGATGGGACTATTCATCCGATCGATTATGCGAGCGAGTGTTGCGAGCGCAGCGCTGTTGTCGGGCCGTATTTCGACAGCACGATGAAGCGCGCTCAGACCGCGTTCGGGCTCAGCGCTCTTTTCATACGACATGCCGACGTGGAAATAGCAGGAGAACAGCTCGTCCTCGGTGCTCGCGTACTCGATCGCACGGTTGAATAGCGCCCCAGCCCTGGCCCATACCTTCGAATGGTTGTATTTGCGCGCGCTGTCTCGGAAGTGAGTGAACCAGAAGCGCTGCACTTCCTTCTTCGTGCCCGCAGCGTTCAGGCGTGCGATCGTCTTTTGCAGGTCCTGGGTACGATGGTCTACCACGCCCTGGTCCGCGGCGTTTTTTCGCTCGGCTGGCGTCGCC
>CBJMQH010000183.1:0-9561 GCA_966431825.1 uncultured Trinickia sp. | reverse complement strand
TGAGGTAGGTCGGGCGGGCGCCGTCCCGTTGCGCGCTGCGCGCAACGCTGCTCGGGAATGGCGTCGTCGGTTTGCCAGCGCCGTGTTCCGCCGGGTTGGCCGTCGCACGGCGTGCGCCGTCAAACCCGGCGGCCCGTGGACTTGCTTCGATGCGCCGATGGCTTGAAAATCGCGTCTAAGGAAAAAATCGATTCAGACGGAGGTGTGAAGCCGGGAAGCCTTGCCGGACAAGGGTTTGCGGCCTGCGCGAGAGAAGTGTGCGTCCAAGGAAACTGAGACGGGGCTGCATTACAACACGTTTCGGTATTACGATCCGGATGTGGGGAGGTTTATCAACCAAGACCCTATTGGGCTGGCTGGCGGAACAAACCTCTATGCATATGCGCCGAACCCCGTGACATGGATCGATCCGTGGGGTTGGGCCTGTAGCAATCGCGATGCGATTGTTCGCGGAAGCAAAGGTGAGGTCTTGTCCGTAAAAGGACAGGTCCGCCCTGAGGATATCGGAACTGGGACCAATACGAATGCTTCGTCGCGCCGCTGGGCTCGTATCTTGGGGAATCCAACTGACGATGCCGGGCATACGCGTGGCGCGCAGTTAGGCGGAAGCGGCGGGAAGCCCTACGTGTTCCCGCAAGATCCACACACAAACCGCGGTGATTTTCAAGTGTTTGAAGGACGGATTGCAGATTACGTCTTGAAAACGAATCGTCCGGTGGACTTCGAACAGACGTTTAACTATGGGAAGGGGGGCACGCGTCCGACTAGTGTCGACTACAAGGTTTTCGACCAAGGTCGCCCGGTGTTCCAGCGCACCTTCCCGAACCCGTGAGGCAAGCAGGCGATGGACGAAAGAGAGCTGGAAGGTGTGAGATCTTTGCTCGCCGATTTCATGCAGGAAATGCATGACTGGGAGATAAAGACCTATGAAATGTACAGGCCCGAGAGCGGCGGGCCTGAAAAGAATAGCGTAGTGGCGAAAGTCATGCTCAAGGAGATCTACGACAAGTATTTGACGGACAGGGAGAGGAAAACCGGGCGGCTTGTTGGACCCAGCGCCGAAATTCCACCTGAATACGATCCATCAACTGAAGAGGTTCTCTCGTCGGAGTCTCCGAGCGAAGGAAAGGTGGTTATTTCTACACGGTGGACTCATCCAGAGATCAGCGATTTTTCAGAAGATCGTCGCTACACGTTGCTCCGAAAGGCTGGTGAGTGGAGGCTGGATAAAAAGGAAATTTTCAGCGTTCACAAGGGCAAATGGATCAATCAAACCTTTTGATGTCCAATCAGTTCTAGCGACGACTTGCTGGAACGCAAGATCGACTGGCTCCATTACGGTTCGGGGCACGTGCATCAGATCCGGTTCGACGGTGCGGCCGTTGCGGATATGGAGCGAGACGATCTACATCGTGAAGTGCTGCGCACGCAGGGCAAGCTGACGAGCCGATTCGATTACGACAGCGTGGGTCGGCGCGCGGCGCATACGGCGTTGCGGGGTGCTTCGCATGACGTGCTGCTCGCGAAGCAGTGGCGATACGATGCTGCCGGCGATGTGGTTCAAAAGGGCGATCAACGCTATGGCGTGATGTCGTATCGCTATGATCCGACGGGGCGCATCGAGCAGGCGGGTGGGCCGGGGTTGCCGGTTGAAGTATTCCGTTGGGATGCGGCGGCGAATCTGGTGTCGAGCGACCACCCGGGCGGGTATGTCGAGCACAACCGTCTCAAGATGTTCGAGGACAAGCGTTTCGAATACGACGCGTATGGGCGCTTGTCGCGCAAGCTGAGCGGGCGCGGGCCGACGAAGGAGCAGACGTTCGAGTACGACGACTGGCATCAGTTGAAGACGGTCGTGACGAAGGATCGCAATGGTCTATGGACGACGCACTTCGAATACGATGCGTTCGGGCGGCGGATTCGCAAGCTCAACGGTTCGTACGCGAGTACGGATTTTCTGTGGGACGGGATGCGGCTCCTGGAGGAGACGTATCACGATCGGGTGGGCGAGGAAGCGCTGACGTATCTTTACGAGCCGGGCAGCTATGTGCCGCTGGCGCGGATCGATCATGCGGTGCCCGCGGCGAATGACGCCGAGGTGCATGATGCTGTTTATTATTTCCACAACGATGTGTCGGGCTGCCGGAGGAGTTGACCGACGCTGAGGGTGAGCTTGTTTGGCAGGCGCGGTATAAGGTGTGGGGCAGTGCGGTGCAGGAGGAGTGGATCCGCCGCGTGCCGGCGCCGCCGCCGGCGGAGGGGGGGGAGATTCAGCCGGCACCGGTTGTGTCCAAGCATGTTCCAAGGCCGCAGAATTTGCGGTTTCAAGGGCAGTATCTCGACCGCGAGACGGGGCTGCATTACAACACGTTTCGGTACTATGACCCGGATGTGGGAAGGTTCATCAATCAAGACCCCATCGGCTTGTTCGGTGGAACGAACCTCTACGCATATGCGCCGAATCCGGTGACTTGGATCGATCCGTGGGGATGGGCCGGAGACAGGTTGCCCCGGTCGAACGGCTCATGGAGCGGAGCGCCGGGCGAAAGCGATTGGTATTCGACGAATCCGAAGGTGAATAGCGTTACTGACGGAAAGCCGATTCCATTTCGAGGTGGTCGTCCCGATTTTTCGGCATGGTCCAAGGGTGAATTGACGTTCCCCGAGGGTGCGCTTGACGGAACCAGACAGGATTTCGGTAAAGTCTATGCGCAGATTGGTAAAGCCAAAGGCATAAGTCCGACGGCAGCGCAGAATCTTCTGCGAGAAAAGGGCCTTACTCCACACCATTTGAGTACGACCAAGATTCAGCTAATTCCGTCTGACCTGCACGGGAATGTCCCGCATACAGGATCGGCGTCAGATATGAGGAGGTCACGATGTTAGACAAACTTGCTCGCCTCGGTGCCACTCCCATCAGCGCTCCCGAGGCTCAGAAGGCTGAACAGTTGGCGAGATTGGAAGCTCAGGTCGGCTCGCTACCGGACGACTATCGGACGTTGTTGCTTCATTTCGGTGGGGATATCGAATTCAGTACCATGATCGTGTTCCGTCCCGACGTTCCGTCTCCCTGGGCGTCCAATGACGGTATGGATGCACTGGAAATGTTGTATGGTCTAGCGAGTAAGTACCGGTTGTCGGCTTTGGAGATGTATGAGACTTACCGGGATCGCATTCCGGCTGGCTGGGTGCCAATTGGAGCTGCGCCGGGAGGAAATCAAATATGCCTATACATTGGTGATTCAACGGAACAGCCTGTTGGCTTCTGGGACCATGAGAGCGAGGTTGGTCCAGACATGCCGTCCAGCAGCTATGGAATGACGGCAATTGCCGGTTCATTGCAGGAATTTATTGATCGGCTTAGGTCTGAGGAGCCGCCAAAAGATGTTCCGGACGATGTAAAGGTAGATCTGCACTTCTAGAATCAGATGGTGTTAAACGTACGAAGGGCCGCAGACGCGACCCTTGGTACGTTTAAGCGGCGGTGATGGTGAGCTTGCCGCGTTCGACGACGATCTTGACGCGCTGGCCGGCTTCGAAGCCGGCGTGCTCGATCCATCGGCCGGCGAGCTTCATCCACGGATAAAGCGGTGGCTCGGTGCGCAGATGCGCGGGCTTGTGCCACGACGCTTGGAAGCGCCGGGACTGCTGAACGGTGACGAAGCGTTCTGAGACAAGTGGACGTGTCGTATGATCGGCCTTAGTCATGAACAACTCCTGCGATGAGTTGTGGTCAGCGGGCCGTATCGGTTGGCGCCCATGCAGCCCGTGCGCTTTACTGCGTTCTCCTTCTATCGCCTCGCGCTGGAAGTTCTGCGTGCGGAGGCCTTCTTTGCGGCGGGTACTGGTGGCCTTGCATCCCAACACCTCGTTTGGCACTTGATGCCGAGGTCTCGACGACTTCCCGGATAGCGGGCAGCGTGCTCGTCGTCCTATAGCGGCTGAGTTGTTTGGAAGTGCGCGCTGAACTCGTCGGAAGGGGCTCGCTTGCCTTCCTCAAAAAGCAGCCAACCGGCGAGGTTGGCAAAGGCCCGGATCCGTCCGCTTGGCGGCCCCCAGCGGCCCTAAGTGATACCTGTCGCAGCCGCCAAAACGACCGGCCGAGCTATACGCCCCTTTACCCGCGCGTGCGCCCCGCAGCAGTGCATGTCCCCATCCGCCCCCCCTTTCAGTGGCGACATCCCTCATACCTTCCGCCTGTAGGAAACCGCTGAAACTGTTGTAAGTGCTGTAGCGGAAAACGTTTGCGTTTGCTCAAATGCAACGAAATCGTGGCGGACCGCGCGCGGCAATATTGATCTGTCACTTTCATTCTGCATAATCCCAGTTGACCCGATAAGGAAAGCCCGCGCTCGCGTAGCGTGACGCGCCACACGCGGCGACCCCCGCTCGCGTTACGCAGTCCGATCCTGAACGTAAAAGACAGTTGCCGCGGCGAGAGCCGGCAAAGCACCACACGAGAAGAGACCACGGTAGTCGATGCTGAAGACGGAAGAACACCCCTTGGCAAGCGCGACGCGCCCGGTTCGCGCGCGTCTGCCATCGTCGAACTGGCTCCCCATGGCAGCTTGGGCCGCCGTCATCATCGGCCTCACCCCGTTCATCTTCATCAAGCTCGATCTGCGCGCGCAGTTCCAGTTGGCCTTCGCCGTCCTCGCCGCGATGCTCGTCCTGAGACAATGGGCCCGCCTCGAAGGCACGCGCCACGAGCGCACGCGCCTGTTCTTCCTGCTGTGCTCCGCGTTCCTCACGCTGCGCTACCTCTACTGGCGCACGACGGCAACGCTCGGCTACAACGGCCTCGCCGATACGATCTTCATGCTGCTGCTCTACGGCGCCGAACTCTACGGCATCGTCGTGACGCTGCTCGGCCTGTTCGTCAACGGCCGTCCGCTCGAACGCGTCAGCGCGCCGCTCATCCCGGGCGCGGTATTGCCGCGTGTGGATGTCTTTATTCCGACCTATAACGAAGAGCCCGAACTGCTCGAAGTCACGCTGCGCGCCGCGCTCAACATGCGCTATCCGCGCGAGCGTTTGAACGTCTATCTGCTCGACGACGGCGGCACCGACCAAAAATGCACCCAAGCCGACGCCGCTAAGGCCGCGGCCGCCCGCGAACGCGCCGCCGCGCTGCGTCAACTGGCCGAGCGACACGGCGGCGTTTATCTCACCCGCGCCCGCAACGAACACGCAAAAGCCGGCAATATCAACGCGGCATTGACGCACACGCACGGCGATATCATCGCCATCCTCGACGCCGACCACGTGCCGACGGTCGATTTCCTCGAGAAAACGGTCGGCTTCTTCCAGCGCGACGACCAGCTCTTTCTCGTCCAGACCCCGCACTTCTTCATCAACCCCGACCCGCTCGAAAAGAACCTCGGCATGTTCGGCAAGATGCCGCCCGAGAACGAGATGTTCTACTCGGCCGTGCAAAAAGGCCTCGACTTCTGGAATGCCTCGTTTTTCTGCGGCTCAGCCGCGCTGCTACGCCGGCGCTGCCTAGAGGAAATCGGCGGCGTGTCAGGCACGTCGATCACCGAAGATGCCGAAACCGCACTCGCGCTCCATGCACGCGGCTATCGCAGCGTTTATCTGAACGAAGCCCTCATTTCCGGCCTTCAACCTGAAACGTTTGCGAGCTTCATCGTCCAGCGCGCACGCTGGGCTCAGGGCATGATCCAGATCTTTTTGTTGCGCAATCCGCTGCGCCTCAAAGGTCTCACACTGCCGCAACGGCTCTGCTACTTCTCGAACGCATTCTTCTGGTTCTTCTGCTACGCGCGCCTCGTTTTCCTGTTCGCGCCGGTGATGTACCTGGTCTTCGGCCTGCAGTTCTACAACGCAACGATTCCTCAGTTCTTTGCGTACGGCCTGCCGCAACTCGTCGCCTCGATCCTGACGAGCGATTTTCTCTTCGGCCGCTACCGTTGGACGCTGATTTCCGAAGTCTACGAACTGCTCCAGTCGATGTTCTCGCTGCGCGCCGTGATTTCGGTCGTACTGAACCCGCGCGCACCCAGTTTCAAAGTCACCCCGAAGGGCGAGCGTATCGAGGAAGACACCATCTCGGAGCTCGCCGGGCCGTTCTATGTCGTCTACGCCTTCATCGTCATCGGCGCGATCGTCGGCGTGTGGCGCTTGATTAACCACGATCCGCATTCGGATGTCGTCACCTCGTCGCTCTGCTGGATCGGACTGAACCTGCTGCAACTGAACGCCTGCATCGGCGTACTCAACGAACGCAAGCAGCGCCGCAACGTGCCGCGTGTCCCGGCGAGTCTCGCCGCGCAAATCGAAGCCGTCGACGATCGCCCGGCGCTCGCGTGCGAAATCGTCGATATGTCGGCGGGCGGCGTCAAACTCGTCGTGCCGGCCTGCGAAGCGGCAAAGCCGACGCCCGGCAGCACCGTCACTATCGAAGTCTTTGTGGCACCGCTTCAGCGCACGTGCCGCATCCCGCTCGTCATTCGCAATGTGTTTCCCGCTGCCGGCGCAGCCTTCGCGCTGGGCACGCAGTTCCGCGACGAGAGCGTAGCGGGGCGGGCCGAGCAGGTCGCGCTCGTGTTCGGCGACAGCAGCCGCTGGCGCGATTTCCGCGAGAGCCGTAACCGACGCATCGGCATCCTGCGCAGTCTTGCGATGGTCGCCTCTCTCGGCACTGTCCACGCGTGGGTCCACTCGCGGCTCTTCTTCTCCGGTATCAGGCGCCACGTGCGCATGCCGCTCCTCCTCTCGGCGCGTCTGTGTGCGCGCCTCTTTCGACGTCAGCCAATCCAGTGATGAACGTTGTCCCCCTTCTGCGGGCGTTGTGCCGCGCAAGTTCGCCGTTGATCGTCTGTTTCGCCGTGTGGTCGCCCGGTGTGCAGGCCGTGCCCCGATCGAACGCTCAAACGCATGCCGCACCCGTGCCGGCCGCATCTTCGGTGGCGTCTGCCGGCCAGGCCTCGGCTTCGGTGGCGGGCAACAGCGCGGTGCCGATTTCCCTCGCGACGCTCGACAACCTGTCGGGGCCGCTGCGGCTCGCCGGCCAGCGCGTCTCGACTTCGATCAGTCTCCCGCTTTCGGCGCGCGAGCACGTGGAAAGCGCAACGCTGCATCTTGTCGTGACGAACTCGGTTTCGCTGTTGTCCGATCGCTCGCAGTTGGCCGTTCGCGTGAACGGCACAACGATCGCGCAGTTGGCGTTGTCGTCGAAGCAGCCGGAAACGACGGCCGACATTCGCATCCCAGCCGAGCTGCTGCGACCCGGCTACAACGCGCTCGGTTTTGTCGCTGCCCAGCATTCGACCGAGAACTGCGAAGACCCGAACGCGCCTGAGCTCTGGACCGAAGTCGACACCAGCGCTTCCACGCTGCGTATGCAAACGTCGCTGGCGCCGCTCACGACGCCGCGTTTGTCAGACCTCGACGATCTCATCGATCCGAAGCAGTGGGGCACGCGCGCGTTCGCGATCGTCAATGCCGCACATCCCATCAACGATACCCAGTTGGCCGCAGGCAGCCTCGTCGCACAAGGCATTGCGCTGCGCCTGCGCTATTTGAGCGCGCCGCCTCGCGTGGCGGACGCTCAACCGGGCTCAGGCAGCGGCATCGCGCCGGGGCTCGCGCTCGGCAAGCTCGACGGCGCCGACGTCTTTCTCGCCGGCACGCGCGACCAATTGCGCCCGTACCTTGACCCGCAAGTGCTTGCGCGCGTCTCCGGTGCCTTCCTCGGTCTTTATCCGAAGCCCGGCGATCCGCGCCGGTTCGTGCTGGTCGTGAGCGGTCGCGACGACGCGGAGGTCGAGCGTGCCGCGCGCGTCTTCGCACATCGCGAAGTGCCGCTGCCGCGGCGAGGCGAGCTCGCCGTCGATGCGCTGGACGAGGCCGCTGTCGCGCCCTGGTCCACGTCGCGTGTGCTGGCCGGGACGGAGCCGCGCACGTTCCGCTCGCTCGATTTCCGCTCGCGCACGCTGGCCCCTGGGGAGCGCGCCGAGATGCGCATCGCGCTGCCGGCCGATGTCTATGCGCCCGAGGACGCGCAAGTCTCGCTCGATCTGAACTTCACGGCGGGCGCCAAGATGCGCAGCGATTCGGTACTCAACCTGTATCTGAACGATCGCTTCGAGCAGGTGATTGCGCTCGATCACAGCGAGGGCGGAGTGATTCGGCACTATCGCGTCAGCATCCCGCTGCGCAGCTTCCGCGCCGGCGAGAACACGCTCTCGCTGCGCCCGATACTCGTGCCTTCGGTCTCCGACCGCTGCACGCTGCTGCAGACAGAAAACCTGCGGCTCACGATCTTCGAGGATTCGACGATCAAACTGCCGCCGGCTTCGCATTTCACGACGCTGCCGGACCTCGCGCGTTTTGCCGAGAGCGGGTTTCCGTACACCGCGCATCCCGATGGCGGCGATCTGGCGATGACGGTCGCCGGAGACGACAACGAAACGATTGCCGCCGCCTGGGCCCTCGCCGGCAAACTGGCGCAAGGGGCCGGCGAACCGCTTTCGCGTGCGCAGATGACGTTCGGTGCACCGGCGCCTGCACGTCAGGCGATTCTCGTGGGGGCTGCGCCGGCGCTGCCATCACGCGCGCTCGATGGGGCGCCCTGGAAGCCGGGACACAGCGAACGTGTGGCCGATTCCATCGTGCCGGGCGAGGCTCAGGCCGCCAGTTGGCTACCTTGGGGCCTGGGCAGCCGCGCCGAGGCGGCGCCGCAGGCCGCGACCTCCGGCGAAGTGGTCTTGCGTGGCGCGCTGCCGCTTGTGGGGCAATTGCTCGTCATGCAGTACCGCGATACCTCGGGCCGTGCCATGACCGTGTTCACGGCGGCGAGCTCGTCCGATCTCGTACAGGGCGTCGGCCGGCTTGTCGAACCGGGGTTGTGGAGCGGTCTCGACGGCGACGTTTCGCTGCTCGACGTGAGTCGCGGACAGTGGTGGACGGCACGCGTCGGCTCGACGTTCGAATTCGGCAGCACGGGCGTCTGGGATCATCTGGGCTTCCTCGTGTCGACCCACCCGTGGTTCGGCTACGCCGCGTTGGTCGCACTGCTCGCCGCGCTCGCTGCAACCACCACGCTGCTGCTGCGGCGACAGTATCTGAAGCGGCACCGTGAAGAGAGGAAGTAAGGTGCGCGTCCGGCCCGCGGCGCTCGCGCCGCTGCTCTTCGCGTTGCCGGTCGGGGCGCTGGCCGCACAGGCCAATCTCGTCGAAGTCACACGAGCACCGCGCGTGGCAGCGGAGCATGAGACGCCCGCGGGGCAGGCCGTCACGCGCCAAGGGCAGCGCGACATCGAGCGCCATAACGCTGCGGCCGGTCTTGCGCACGTGACGCAGGCGTCGCAGCGCAATCTTGCCGAGGCGCAAGCCGCGCTCGCGCCCGCATCGGGTCCGGTGGCTACGACCGCAGCGGAGCCGGCACCGCCGCAGGCGAGCGCCGCCGCAACGTCGGCGCCCGTAGATACGGCATCCGCACCGGACGAACGGCCGCTTTGGCAGCTGTTGCAGGCGAACCGGTTCGAGGACTACCGCCGGGCACTGGCTCAATTGCAGCGCCGGTTCCCGAGCTGGCAG
>CBJMQH010000182.1:0-9568 GCA_966431825.1 uncultured Trinickia sp. | reverse complement strand
GACGTTCAAAGCGGCCGCATCGCTTATGTAGTCATGTCCTCAGGGGGCTTCCTCGGCATCGGCGACAAGCTGCTGGCGATTCCCTGGAGCGCACTGACGCTCGATACGGACCGTAAGTGCTTCCTGGTCTCGATGTCGACGGAACGGATCAAGAACGCGCCCGGCTTCGACAAACAGCATTGGCCGGCGATGGCCGATCCGACCTGGGCAACCTCGGTGCATCAGTACTACGGCCGGGAACCGTACTGGCGCGGCCTGGGTGCCGACGATGAATACGAAGCGGACTACGACGCCGGCGTGGGCGACCTCGACCCCGACGCGCCGGAAGCAGGCGGCGTCAAACTTTGATGTTGGTGCCGCCGCGCGGGAGGCTTTCGCGCGGCGGTGCACTCAAGGCATTTGAGCGACGGCGCGTTGACCCTTCTCGCGCCGCGGGCCGTTTAAGGCTTCTCGGTTCCGGCCGCCGCCGACGCGGCTTGATGCGCGCGCCGGTGGTGCCGCCGATGGTGCTTGTGCGCGTGCTTCGCCTGGGACGGCCGCGAGGCGCCAGTGTTGTCCTGGGCAGTGCGTGGCTGCGCACCCTGCGCCGCTCCGTGCGGGGTACCCATCCCGGGTGCCGTGGAGGGTGCCGCCGATGCGCCGGCCGAACCGGTGCCGCCCTGAGTGCCCGGCGTGCGCTCCATGCCGGGCGCCGTCGTGCTGCTGGCGGTGGGTGCCTGGGCCAGCGCAGCCCCGCTCACGGCGAACATCGCGCCGACCAACAGCGAAGTCCCTGCTCTCATCACGTTTGCTCCTCGGTAGTGCCGCGTTGGGCGCGGCCTAGGACGCCGCGCCACGAGACCAGGCGCACCGCCCTGGCGTTCAAATACGCTGCGCACGATACGCAGCAAGGAAAAATTCCCCGCCCAGCCGATCGATCAACGATGCAACTTGCCGCGCAGGACCCTGACATCGCGCGGCGTGACAGGCGCGGCGACGTTGCCCCACGAATTGCGCACGAACGTAAGGACGCGCGCGATCTCGGTGTCGGTGAGCCGGGTCCCGACAGCAGGCATTCTTTTCGGCTCAGGACCGCCGATCGTCGATGGGCTGCGCCCGCCTTCCAGCAGCAGCCGGATCAAAGAAGTGGATTACGGTGCAATGACGCTCGGGTTGCCGGCGAGCCGCGGATACTTGCCCGGCTGCCCCTGACCGTCGATGCCGTGACAGCGCGCGCAGAACCCGCTGTAGAGGCCGGCACCGGGCACTTCGATCGATCCAGTGCGCAACACCTCGACCGTTTTGCGCTGTGCTTGAGGGTCTTGCGACGCAAACCCGCTCGGTGCGCGCGGCACGAAGCTTTTCAGGTAGGTAGCAATCGCAGCCCGGTCTTGCTCGTTCATGTATTGGCCGCTGTCCTCGATCACCTCGACCATGCTGCCGAACGCCGCCGCCCCGGCCGCGTGCCCATATCGCAGAAACGTCGCGATGTCGTCGGCCGTCCAGCGGCCCAGGCCCGAATTCGGATCGCCAGATAAATTTGGCGCGAACCAGTGGTCGTTCGTGCCGCCTGTCAGATAGAGCGGATCGCCCTCGTTCAAACCGCGCTCTTCGAACGCAGGCCCGCGCGGCGTATGGCAGGCGCCGCAGTGGCCGAGCCCCTGTACAAGGTAGGCGCCGCGGTTCCACTCGGCGCTGCGGTCCTCACGTGACCCATAACGGGCATGCGGGGCAAAGAACTCGCTCCACAACGCAAGCCCCCAGCGTTGGCTGAACGGGAACGGCAGCTGCGTCTTCGGGACGCCCGCCGCGACCGGTTTCACGCCGTGCATGAAGTAGGCATAGAGCGCCTGCATGTCGTCGTCGCTGATCTTGGAAAACGACGGATAAGGCATCGCGGGGTAGAGGCGCTTGCCGCCGGGGGCAACCCCTTCGCGCACGGCTCGCTCGAAGTCGGCATAGCTGTAGCGGCCGATCCCATAGACGGGATCGGGTGTGATGTTGCTCGTCCAGATGGTCCCGAACGGCGAGCCCATCGCCAGACCGCCCGCGAACGGCGCTGCCGGCTGAGGCGGATTGCCCTTCGGCGCGCCCGTATGGCACCCGGCGCAGTCGCCGAGTTTCGCGAGATACGCGCCGCGGGCCACCTGCGCTGCGAGCCCTGCGTCGTCAGCTGCCGGGGCAGGCGGCGCTACGCCCAGCATCAGCACAGAAGCGGCGAGCCCTGCGGCGCCCTGTCGCCAAACGTGGCGTCGCGTCGTCATGGCCGGCAGGGCGCCACGAGCGCCGTCGCAAGATCGGTGGCGATCAGCGCAAACACGAACAGCGTGTTCGACAGGAGGCCCACGCGCGTGAGGAAGGCCTGGCCGCCCAGCATGCCGCGTTCGGCTTTCGGCACCGCCTCCTGTGGCAGCTTGCGCACGATCTGCCAGTTGCGCCAGGCCACAAAGGCACCAGCGATACCCACGATCAATGCGAATGCGCTGACTCCCACCACTGCGCCCAGGCCAACGCTCGCGAAGGCGGCCCGTTGCGGGGCGAAGTGCGCGAAGCAGCTCTGCGCGACAAGCGTCTCGGCCACACAGATTTGCAGTGTCCAGGCCGCCGGCGCCGCCAATATCCCGAAGAACAGCGCGAACGCGGAAATCGCTGCGCGTCGCACCGGTACTGCTTGTTGCATCGCTCCTCCCTCACGCGAATGCGGACCGCAACCGGGGCACGTGTGCCCAGCTCTCGCCAGAATCCGCGTCAGAACCAATAGGGCGTCAGGTACAACGTCGTAAAGATGAACAGCCAGACCACGTCGACGAAGTGCCAGTAGAGGCCGCCGATTTTCAGCGCCGCATGGCGCCGCTCGTCAAAATAGCCGAGCTTGACCCAAACGCCGAGGCACGCCAGGACGATGAGGCCGACGAGCACGTGCGCAAGGTGGAAAGCCGTGATCGTGAAGTACAGCGAACCGTAAAGGTTCGACGTCGGGCCGTAGGGATGGTCGTGCCACTCGTGCAGCTGCACCCCGACAAACACGCTGCCGAGCACGACGGCCGCCGCCATCGACGCACAAGCGAGCCCGAGCCGCGCCCGCTTGACACACCGCTCGCAAAACCAGACGAACACGCTGCTCGACAGCAGGATCACCGTATTGGCCGCCGAGATCGGCAACTTCGGCAATCCCTCCGGCGGCCAGTGCTGCGTGTTCTGCACGGCAAGGTACAGATACGAGAAGATCAGATAGCCGAAGAGCGACGCCTCGGTCGCAATGAGCATGAGACAACCGAGCCACCCGGTCGAGCGTACGCCGGCGCTACCGACAGGCAGCGTATTGCCGGGATCGAGCAACATCGCCGTCGTCCGGGTGTCGTTCAGCGCCATATCACTCTCCGTCGGCCGGCGCGGGTGCACGTTGCAACAGCGTGCGGCGGGGCCTCAGCCAGACGATGATCGACACCGCCGAGGCAACGACCATTGCCACCGCAAACGTCCAGCTGCGCAGGCCCAAGGCTGCAAAAAACAGCGCACCGAATAACGCCAGCCAGAACGGTGCATAGGAGTCCTCAGGCATCTTCAGGATGACGAGCGGAGCGCCATCGAGCGCGGTCGTGCCGAGCGCTTCGCGGCCCTGCTCCAGGCGGTAGCCGTCCACGAGATGCGAGTGCGAGAGCGGGTCGGCGCCCCCCTCCCCCGGCATCTGCGTTTCCCACAGCGGGTGCCGGCTTGCGATCGTCGGGACCACCGCGAAGTTGTACGGCGGCGGCGGCGAGCTCACCGACCATTCGAGCGTGCCGGCCCCCCACGGGTTCGGTCCCGCACGCGGCCCGCGCTTGAGGCTATAGACGACATCGACGAGAAACACGGCGATGCCGAGTGCAAACACGAAGGAGCCGATCGATGTCAGCAAGTTGAGCGTGTTCCACCCCATGTCGGCCGGATAGGTATAGATGCGCCGCGGCATGCCGAGCAAACCGGCGATATGCATTGGAAAGAAGCCGAGGTTGAATCCGACGAACATCAACCAGAACGCAATGCGACCCAGGCGCTCGCTCATCATGCGGCCCGTGAACTTCGGGAACCAGAAGTAGGTACCGCCCACGACCGGAAACACGTTGATCCCGATCAGCACGTAGTGCAGATGAGCGACGACGAAATACGTATCGGTCAGTTGCCAATCGAGCGGGACGGCCGCGGTCATCACGCCCGATACGCCGCCCATGACGAACAGCAGCACGAACCCCGCGAAGAAGAAGAACGGCACGCGGTAGACCGGCCGGCCGAGCCAGATCGTCGCGATCCAGGCGAACGTAGCGACGGCGCTCGGTATCGAAATGATCATGCTGGCCGAGCCGAAGAACGCGAGCGCGAGCGGCGGCAAGCCCGTAGCGAACATATGGTGGATCCAGACGACGAAGCCGACCACCATCGTCGCGACCGTCGAAATGGCAACCGGGCCGTAACCGACGAGCGGCCGGCGGCAGAACACGGGCAGCGCATCGGAGACGATGCCCATTGCCGGCAGCACGACGACATAGACCCAGGGATGGGCGAAGACCCAGAACAGATGCTGCCAAAGCAACGCGTGCCCGCCCGCGGTGACATCGAAGAAATGCGTGCCGATGCGCCGATCGAGCCACAGCATGAAGAAGGCAAGACTCACCGAAGGGACGGCAAACAGGTTCCCGGCCGAAATAGTCAACGTGCCCCAGACGAGCACGGGAATCCGATCGATCGACATGCCCGGCGCACGCATGCGCAGCAGCGTCACCACAAAGTTGACCGCACCGACTGTCGTCGAAATCCCGAGCAGGATCATGCCAAGCGCATAGACGTCGATGTTCGGCCCCGTGTCGTAGGCAAGCCCCGATAGCGGCACATAGTTGAACCAGCCCGCGTCGGCACCTTGCCCGAGCGGAAAGCTCACGTAGAGAAAGACGCCCGCGAACAGAAAGACCCAATACGAAAACGCGTTCAGCCGCGGAAAGGCCATGTCGCGCGCACCGAGCACGAGCGGCCACAGGTAGTTCGAGAAGCCGGACAACACGGGCAACGCATAGAGAAAGATCATCGTCACGCCGTGCATCGTGAAGAGCTGGTTGTATTGCTCCGGAGTCAATACCGTCGCGTTGGGTCGCGCGAGCTGAATGCGCATGACGAGCGCCTCCACGCCGCCCATCAGCAGAAACAGGAACGCGGTCACGAGGTAGCGCAAACCGATCGTCTTGTGGTCGACCGTCGAAAACCACCCACGCCAGCCGGGCTGCGTTTCCCACAGCGCGCGCAGGCGCGCCTCGCCTTGCGCATCGATCGGCCCGCGCTCAAGCGGCCGTGACAAGCGCACTGTCCCGGGCGGATCGCCTGGCAGTGCGGAAGTCGGCATGTCGGTCATGGTCGTCCAGTCTTACGTTATTGGAGCGTCGCGAGATAGGCGGACAACGCGTGCGCGTCCGATGCCGTCATCGGCATGGACGGCATCATCGCGTCGGGCTTGATTCTCTGCGCGTGCTCGATCCAATCGATCAAGTGCTCCGGCGTGTTCGCCAGGGTCGCGGCCGCAATCGTGCGCCGGCTAGCAAGATGCGTGAGATCGGGCGCCTGCATACCGTCCGCCGCACCTGCGCGCACCGTATGGCACCCGGCGCAACGCGATTCGAACAGGCGCCGCCCGGCCAACGCGTCCGCAGAGGTCGGCGGCGCAGCGGCACGCGCCTGGCGTCGCCGCCAAGCGTCGAAGTCTGCCGGCGACTGCGCGATCACTTCGAACGCCATGTGCGCGTGCTGCGCGCCGCAGAACTGGGAACACTGCCCGCGAAACACGCCGGGCCTGTCCGCTTCGATCCACTGTTCGTTGACTTGCCCCGGAATCATTTCGGTTTTGCCGGCGAGCAGCGGCACCCAGAAGGTATGAATGACGTCGGCGCTATGCAGACGCAACCGCACCGGCACTCCCATCGGGATATGCAATTCGTTCGCAGTCGCAAACGTTCCCGTGCCGCCGTCCGCGTCGGGGTACTCGATACGCCACCACCAGTCGTAGCCGGTCACATCGATCGTCAATCCCGGCGCATGCGGCGGCGACGCTACCGAATCGAGCGTCACCATCGCGTAGATCAGGGCGCCGAACAACGCAGCGGTTGACACACCCGTGCCGATGTAGATCCAGCGCATGCCGCCACCCTCGGGCGGCAGGCGTTCGTCGTTTGAAGGCGGCGCGCGACGTCTCGCGATTGCCGCGCAAAGCAGCCCCGCGACGATGAGCACGACCGCGGACACGAGCGCGAGCAGTGCCCACGCCAGCCGCTCCGTGGGGATCGATGCGGGCCCGGCTGCGTGGGCGAGATACTGGAGAGGCGCCTCGTGCATCGCACGCGTTCGACGCGCGGCGTGCTCAGTGGGAGCTGCCGCGGCCCGGCGCGCCGCCGCTCGGCGTGTCGTCGCTCCCGCCGCCGTCTTCGCTCGCTCCGCCCGCTACATCGTCCTTTTCAATTCGCGTCGTACCGCCGACCGCCGGCGGATCGCTCGCCGGAAACGTCTCTTCGACCGAATGATCGATCAGATCCTCCTGATGCTGCTTACCGGGTGCTTTCCCCTGTTCCTTCGACATAGCCAGCCTCCGTCGCGATTCAATGGAATCCGAACGCCTCACGCAAGCGCTGTACCTGCCAGGGGCATTGCACACACCCCCGCAAGAGGGAGATGCGCGCTGCATTGCGTGTAAATCTGCGTGCCGATGCGCAAAAAGGCATACCCGCAGCCCGCGGTTGCAAGGGGGCATTGCGCGCGCACCGGCACGCCGGGCGTCGTCAGCTGCTTGGCATAAGCATTGCGTCCGCTTCGACGGTTTTGCGACCGGAAATCCGCCATGTCCGAACACGACGATGCTTCCGATGAAAAACCGCGCGACGATAAAGAGAAGCGAGAGCCCAAGGTTCGCCGCAAAAAGCCGTTGATCCTGCTGGCGGTCGCCATCATCATGCTTGCGGTCGGTGCGGGTCTGTGGTGGTTTCTCACGCGCAATCAGGAATCGACCGACGACGCCTACACCGACGGCAACGCGATCACCATCGCGCCGCGCGTGGCCGGCTATGTCGTGACGCTGGCAGTCAACGACAATAGCTACGTCCACCGCGGCGACCTGCTCGTTGCGATCGACAAGCGCGAGTATCAGGCGCAGGTCGACGCGGCGCGCGCGCAAGTTGGGTTGGCCCGCGCCCAGCTCGAGGCAGCCGAAGTCCAGCTCGCGATCGCACACGTACGGTATCCGGCCGAGTTCGCCCAAGCACGCGCGCAGACGGAATCGGCTCGCGCCGATCTGCGTCAGGCGGAAGCGGCCTACGAGCGGCAGCACCGCGTGGACGCACGCGCCACCTCGCAACAAAACGTGGACGCAGCCGATGCCCAGGCGGCGAACGCAAGGGCGGCGCTGCGTGAGGCCGATGCACGCCTTGCGACCGCGGCGCTCGTGCCGCAGCAAATCCGTCAGGCCATCGTGGCCGTCGACGAGCGCCGCGAGCAATGGCAACAAGCCAAAGCGCAAGCAGAACAAGCCGAGCTGAATCTGGCGTGGTGCGAAGTGCGCGCGCCCTCCGACGGGTGGGTCACACGCCGCAACGTTCAGCTCGGCAGCTACCTGCAACCCGGCGCGTCGCTGTTCTCGATCGTCACAGCCGAGCTATGGGTCACGGCAAATTACAAGGAGTCGCAACTCGACAGGATGCGTCCCGGAGACCGCGTCAAGATCGACGTGGATGCCTACCCCGACCTCGAACTGCATGGACATGTCGATAGCATTCAGCTCGGCAGCGGATCGCGCTTCTCGGCCTTTCCCGCAGAAAACGCGACGGGCAACTTCGTGAAGATCGTGCAGCGTGTACCCGTGAAAATCGTCATCGACAGCGGATTGCCGGCAGGGCGTGCGCTGCCGCTCGGCCTGTCGGTCGAACCGACGGTATACCTGAAATGACCGCCGACACGCAGCACGAAAACTGGCACCCTTCGGCCAATCCGTGGGTCATTGCGATCGTCGTGACGCTGGCCGCTTTCATGGAAGTGCTCGATACGACGATCGTCAACGTCGCGCTGCCCCACATCGCCGGGACGATGTCGGCGAGCTACGACGAGGCCACCTGGACGCTCACGTCGTATCTCGTCGCGAACGGCATCGTGCTCCCGATCTCCGCGTTCTTCGCGCGCACACTCGGACGCAAGCGCTACTTCCTGCTCTGTATCGCCGCGTTTACCGCCTGCTCGTTCCTATGCGGTATCGCGACGAATCTCGGTCAGCTAATTATCTTTCGCGTCTTGCAAGGGTTCTTCGGCGGTGGCCTGCAGCCCAACCAGCAATCCATCATCCTCGACACGTTTCCCCCCGCGCAACGCTCGCGTGCGTTTTCGATCTCGGCGATAGCGATCGTCGTCGCACCGATCCTCGGCCCCACCGTGGGCGGCTGGATCACCGATCACTTCTCGTGGCGCTGGGTGTTCCTGCTCAACGTGCCGATCGGCATCCTGACGACGCTCGGGGTTCAGCAACTCGTCGAAGATCCGCCCTGGGCGAACAAGCAGGGCGAAAAGGTATCGATCGACTACATCGGCATCGCGCTGCTCGCAATCGGGCTTGGGTGCCTGCAGGTCATGCTCGACCGCGGCGAAGACGAAGATTGGTTCGGCTCGCCGTCCATTCGCATCTTCGCCGCGCTTGCCGCCGCCGGGCTCGTCGGCGCCGCCGTCTGGCTCACGCAGGCACGCAACCCGGTCGTGCGGCTCGACGTACTGAAAGATCGCAACTTCCTTTGCGGCAGCCTCACGATCGCCGCGTTTGCCATGATCCTCTACGGCAGCTCCGTCCTGATTCCGCAGCTGGCGCAACAGCGGCTGGGCTACACGGCGACACTCGCGGGACTCGTGCTCTCGCCCGGCGCGCTCCTCATCACGCTTGAAATTCCGATCGTCAGCAAGCTGATGCCCCACATCCAGACGCGGCTTTTCATCGGATTCGGTTTCGCCCTGCTCGCGCTCGCGCTGCTGTTTGCCCACACGGTCACGCCCAACGTCGACTACACGACGCTCGTCGAAATGCGCTGCGCGCAATCGATCGCCATCGGTTGTCTGTTCGTGCCGACCACGGCGCTCGCCTACCTCAGCGTGCCGCGCGAGCTCAACAACGACGCATCGGCGCTTTTCACGATGTTCCGCAATGTCGCAGGCTCGATCGGCATCTCCGTTTCCACCGCGCTCGTTCGTGAGCGGACCCAGGCACGGATGGCCCACCTGTCCTCGCACATGTCGCCGTTTTCACAGAACTTCGTCGACGCGCTCGATCAACGCGCCCAAACGATCACGGCGCACAACGGCATGCCGCACGAGGCCGCGCTGCAAACCGCAAAGGGCGTGCTCTATCAAACGTTCGTTCAGCAGACGACAATCCTCGCCTATGTCGACGTCTTCGCCATGCTCACGATCTTCTGCGCGTGCTGTGTGCCGATCATGTTCTTCTTCTCCCCGGCCAAGGCCGCCGGCGGCACAGGAGGGCATTGAATTGAAATCCCTGCTCCGCCGCCGCATACCGTCGTCCGCGTGCCCGCTCGCTACGAGCGTG
>CBJMQH010000181.1:0-9653 GCA_966431825.1 uncultured Trinickia sp. | reverse complement strand
AGTCGTAATCGCTTGAGCCGGTGAGCCGAACGGCGGGTCACTGCCTGCGACATTCGTCTGGCAGTGACCGATCTGCCCGGCGCCTCGACGCGCCGATACGACGGTGCCATGTTTCGCGCAAGGTCGACCGTCGCCCGGATTGGCCGTTTGGACTATAGATGGGGCGAGTGCCATGAGGAACAATGGACCGCTCCTCCCATCGGCGACAGGTCGTGACGACATGGCAAGCGCTCCGGCGGCAACATGGGCTGCGGTCCCGAATCCGCATTCACAACCATTGACATATGCAGACATATGTCTACAATGGGCGCATCGTACTCCCGTGGAGTGGCTCATGCGCACCGTTTCCATTTTCAAGAATGCCCGCAACCAGGCGATTCGCATCCCGAAGGACATGGAGTTCGAGGGGGTGACGGAGCTGGAGATCCGTCGCGAGGGCGATACGTTGCTGCTACGGCCGCTACGCCCCACATGGCTTTCCTTCGAGAGCGAACCGCTGGCCGAGGCCGATTTCCTCGCAGAACGTCCGGCAGTCGTCGAAGCCGGCCGTGCGGACTTTTTCGGCGCCGCCGACGACGCACCGAAGGAGTCGGGCCGGTGACAACGCTCTACATGCTCGATACGAACATCTGTTCGTTCATCATGCGCGAGCGGCCGGCTGGAGTCCTGTCGCGGCTGCAGGCCTGCGTGAATGCGCAGCATCGGATCGTCGTGTCTGCAATAACCTATGCGGAAATGCGGTTCGGCGCGATTGGCAGGAAAGCCTCGCCAAAGCATAGCGAGCTCGTCACAGCCTTTGTCGCACGGCTGGATGGCGTGCTGCCATGGGATAGGGCGGCGGTCGACGCCACGGCATCGATTCGCGCCGATCTCGCCGCGCGCGGCACGCCGATCGGCGCGAACGATGCGTCGATTGCCGGTCATGCGATCGCTGTCGGCGCGGTCCTGGTGACGAACAACAGTCGCGAGTTCAGCCGCGTCGCGGGGTTGTCGCTTGAAGACTGGGCGGGCGCAGCCTAGCAAGCTGTGTCTGTGCCCCCCGTGTCTATACCGACCGCGTCTATTTCGAGGGGTTTGTGCCCCCGGGTACATTCCTGGCGGACCAAAAGTGAAACATTTGGCGTTTGTCAAACGAGCGTCTGAAAGCGACAACAAACCCTTGAATTAGAACAGTTTCCGATCGCGCATAAGGCGACGCTACACGCCCCCCCTCGATTGGTGTGTTGCAAACACGAAACATAAACCGCGTGCCGAGATTCCGCCGGGGAATCGCCTTTACTCGAGAAGACCGCAATCCCCCTTAAAATTCAATGAGTTGCAGTCATGGCATCCGCAATGCATGGGGACTATCGGATTGGTGCAGTCGGCCAAACCGTCCCTCATCCCATAGGAGGATTCCATGCGCAAAACTCTATTGGCGTCCGCTGCAATCCTGGCTTTAGGTCTCAGCGGCTACGCAATGGCTAACCCGTGCGGCGATAGCGACAAATCATGTAATCAAAAGTCCACCACTGGTGCCAACAGCATTGCCAACTCCGTGAGCTCGACTCAAAGCAGTAGCACGGGGTCCAATGCAAATGAAGTCGCTGCGGGCGCGCAGGTTTATCAGGACGCGTACAACACCACCAAGATCGTCGCATTGAGCAAACTCGACGGGGTCGTGACCAACGTGCAGGTCCACGGCATCGGCAACTACGCAACCAACTCCGGTAACGCCAACGGCGCTAGCGGAGGCAAGGGCGGTACCGGTATCGGCATGGGCGGCACCGGAGGTGCGGGTGGCAGCGGCGGTGCAGGGGGTAACGGCGGCGCCGGCGGTGACGGCGGCAGCGCGGTCAACGGCAGCGCTTCTGCGGGTAAGTCGAGCAACGGCAGCGCAACGGCCGGTACCGGCTATGGCGGCGACGGCGGGAAAGGCGGCTCGGCGTATGCGTCCGGCGCGCAGGGCGGTGGCGCACATAGCAGCGGTGGTGGCGCCGGCGGCACAGGAGGAGGTGCCCTGTCCGCTTCGCTCGGCGCAGGCGGGAGCGGCAAGGGTTGGGGCGGAGGCTGGGGCGGAGGCACCGGAAGCGGGGGATCTGCCACCGCCTCGGGCAACGGCAGCGGAGCCAGAACGACGACAGCTGGCACGGGCACCGGTACGGGGACGGGCACCGGCTCGGGTAGCGGCACCGGCGGCGGCGGGTCGGCAGGCACGGCGACGGCGTCGGGCGGAGCCGGCTCCGGCACAGGCGGCGCGGCCAGCTCCACGGGCGGTGCGGGCGGTGCAGTGGCAGCCACGGGCGGCAACGGCGCCGCAGGGGGTGCGGGCACGGGCGGCAGCGCAACGAACGGCGGTGCCACGTCGATGGCCAGCAACGGCAGCGCAACCGCAGGCAACGGTGCGGCTGGCGCAGTCGGCGCGGCAGGTGGCACCGGTGGCGCGGGCGGCACGGGCAACGGCGGTACGGGTAACGGCGCTGTCGGAGGCGCGGGCGGCGCAGGCGGCTCGAACTCGGTCAACGCGGGGACGTTCAGCATGGCCAACGCGATGGCAAGCGTCGGACAATCCGCAGCCGGCATCATGATCGCCAACCAGAACAGCGGCATGGCGTCGCTGGTACAACAGGCCGTGACCGTGCAGGCGAACCTGACTGTCGGGCATTGAAGCAGCCGCTCGACGCGTGACGTAAGCGAGACTTGCCGCAGATTGCAGTGCGCGGTGCTCGCGCAAGCGTAGGGCGGGCAGGAGGCACGGCGTAGGCGAAACGGTCGAAAGAGCGGCATTGCCTACGCCGCCGAACGCCGGTCTGGTTCCCGTCAGTAGACGGTCGTGGAATTCCGCTCGCAGCGCGCCCGGTTCGAACAGGGGCGCGCTGCGCGCCAGGAGAATGCCATGCGAGCGCGAAAGGCCCTTTCGCTGATGATCTTGCCTTGGGTGCTGCTACCGGGCCTGACGGCCCGGGCGGCGACCGACCCGTTGCAATCGGTTGAAGTCAATCCGCCCGTGCAGGCAGTGCCGAGCACGGTGGCGGCGGCTGTAGTCAGTTTGCCCGACACGGATGCGCCGGCGACGGTTGCAGACGTTGCAGACGTAACGCCACCCGCCACGGCCAACGGCAGCGCGCCGGCAGACAGTTTCGGCGTCGCGATGACGCCGGAGCAGCTCGACGAACATCGCGGTGGCGACGCGCTGATTGGGCAGAACTATCTGACCGGTACGGTTTCCGACAACGTCGCGAGCCGCATTTCAACCGGTTCGAATGCGATAACCGAAGGCTCGTTCGCCAATTCAAGCGGCTTGCCGACGGTCATTCAGAACACCGGTGCCAACGTGCTGATTCAGAACGCCACGGTTTTGAACGTGCGCTTCGGGAACTAGAGCGATGAGCCATGTCGGCGTCTGGCACACGGCCGCACTCGCCTGTGCGATATTCACCTCCGTCGCAAGCGCGGACGAGATCGCGGTCGTCGATTCGACCGGCGCGGGCTATGCCGTGCATGTCACGAGTCTGAAGGAGGCGCGCTTTCAGCGCACGATCAAACAGCAGTACGACTTCAGCTGCGGATCGGCCGCCGTGGCGACCCTGCTGACTTATCAGTACAACTATCCAATGAACGAGCAAGTCGCTTTCGCGCAGATGTGGGCGAACGGCAACCAGGAGAAGATCCGCCGCGAGGGTTTCTCGCTACTCGATATCCGTCGTTTTCTCGAAGCGCACGGCTTCGTCGCGGACGGCTACGAGTTGCCCCTCGAGACACTTGCCAAGACGCACACCCCCGCGATCGTCCTCATTACCGAGAATGGCTATCACCATTTCGTGGTCGTGAAGGGCGTGCGCAACGGGCGCGTGCTGGTCGGCGATCCGGCCAACGGCACGCGGCCGATGACGCAAGCGAGCTTCGAGCGCAAATGGGAAGACCATGTGCTGTTCGTGATTCACAACAAGCCCGCGCTTGCGGCGTTCAACGATGCCCGAGACTGGCGCGTCGCGCCAAGCTCGCCGCTCGAGACCGGGATCAACCGCGACGGGCTGTACAACGTCGTCATGCCAAAGCTTGGCCCGGGCGACTTCTAAGGACAGTCATGATCTCTGCGACCGGCAACATCCGCGCAATTGCGGCGACCGTGTTCGGCGCGCTTGCTTCCATGAGCGCAGCAGCCATGGATAACGGCCCGCCGCCCGAGCGCGTCGAACTCGTTACGAACACGAGCGACACCGCGTCGACGCCGATACCCGCGCTCTCACCTGAAAGCGCCGCATCGAATGACGAGCCTGCGCAGTCCGATCGCACCTGGGCAGGGCAGGTTGCCGTTGCGCTCAGCGAAGAACGCCTCGATGCGATGCGCGGCGGCTTCGATTTACCGAACGGATTGAAGGTGTCGTTCGGCCTCTCGCGCGTCGCGTTCGTGAACGGCAATATGGTAGCGACGACAACGTTGAATATCCCCGACGTAAGCCAGATGACCGCGCAACAGGCTCAAGTTTTAGCGGCCGCGAACATGGGCGCGCTCATCCAGGTCGGAAGCGGCAACGCGGTGCAGGCCGGCGCGTTGCCGCCGCTGGCCGGCTCGGTGATCCAGAACACGCTGAACAATCAGCACATTCAGGCGCTGACCACGATCGACACGTCGGTCAACACGCTGTCGCAGTTCAAGAGTATGAACCTGATGTCCACGATCAACGACGCGCTCACCAGCGCGGTGCGGGGCAAGTGAACGCACGCCGGCGCCGATGTCGCGACGACCGATGACGCGAAAGCGGCCCGTTCGGAACGACAGCCGTCAGAATGAGATCGGCACGCGCAGCGTGAAGGTCACGTCCGGCGTATCGCGCGTGAGACCCGCGCCGATCGACAGGTTCACCGTCGTCCGTGGCGTCAGCCGGTACGAGTAGCCCACGAGCAGGGTGCCGAGAATGACGCGCACCGAGCCCGGCGCCGTCTGTCCATTCTGTTTCGTTGGCAGTACGATGCTTTGGTCGTAGCCGAGGCTCACCGATGCCTTCTCGTTCAGCGAGAGGCCCATGCCGATACTGAAGCCCCAGATGTCGCCCGGCTGCACACTCCCCACGAAACTCTTTTGCCCATCGCGGATCGTCAGGCTCAAGTTGTCGCGCCCGAAGCTGTGCAGATAACTGAAGTTGCCGAAAAACACGACGGGGTCACTCGGAAATAGCCAGGTGAGACCCGGTTGGATCGCGTAGAAGCCGGAGCCTGTCGGCTGTTCGAGCGGCAGGCCGGTGCCGGTGGTGTTGCCTACACAGCGCGTGACGCAGTCGGTAACGACGTCGAAGGGGCTTTTGCCCGTGGCCGTCTTCAAGCGCAGCCACCCGATGTAATAAAACTTGTCGGGACCGCCGTCGTTGAACTGATAACGCAGCGTCATTTCAACGTCGCCGAGGTTGTGGCCTTTGCTGTTGAATACGTTGTCCTGCGCGGACCCGGTAAAGATCTCGCGGCTTACCGTGTCGGTCGTCGAATAAACGTAGGGGACGCGGACTTCGGCTTCCATCCGGTTCGTGATCCCGTAACGCACGGCAAGCGCGCCCGTCAACACGGTCGTCTTGACCTCGCGCACATCGATGAGGCCGATCAGCAGCGCAGGGACGATCGTGTAGCCGACGAGCGCGACGCGGTCCGATGACGAATAGCCGAACTGAAACGAAGGCTCGACGACGAATTTGTGTTTCGGCGTCAGCACGCCCGGCTGATCGAAAATCGGTGCGACGGGGGGCGGTGCAGTCTGGGGTACAGGTGCCTGGCCGACTGGCTGGACAGGCTGCGAAGATACGCCTGCCTGCGTCGGTTGCGCGTTGGCGGGTACCGTCTCGGCGGGTGCTGCGCCGGTCTCGACTGCCGTCGTATTTGCGCTGGGATCGCCGCTACCCGTGCCACGCTTATTGGCGAGCACCGCGGTATCGAGCGCGCGACTAAGGCGTGCGTAGTTCGCCTCTTCGTCGGCCAGTTTGTGCTTGAGCGCTTCCAGCTCGCTCAGATGCCGTTCGACTTCCTGCCGCAGCGTGGAGATGTTCTCCTGTGCCGACTGCGCTTCGAGCGACTGTGCACGCGATTCTGCGTTAAACAGCAGAAGGGATGCATACGCGATGGTTCGGATGTGGCGAGATGGCATGGGCTTCACGGTCCGTCTCCATGATCAGGCTGGCAGATCCCCCCGAATGCACTTGAGCGACGTGCACGCGCGCGTCGAGCACACCCATCATCGGCCGTGCCGCAACAGCGTCATGTCAGGTCTGCCGACGAGCCGACGACAGACCTGAAAAGGCTAATTCAGGTGCCCGTTGCAGCCAATCGAAAAGCCCTTGGTTGTATTAGGCGCCGCACATGCCGATGAGTCATTCGTATGGCGAGAGGGCAAGGGCGATGCGTTTCGTCCATAGAGGGGTTACTTCGCGTCGGGCCCGAAATGGCTGGGCGGTGATCTTTACGATCACGGCATTCGTCTGTCGGAGATGCTTATGATCCCGCCCGTATCGGATTCGCAGGGCAGCCCACAGGAGCCGCGTCGCGAACGCGGCCAGGGAGCGCGGCAGCAGGGCGGCGCGAAGGCGCGCCCCAACCAGCCGGCGTTCGAAGAATTGGACAGTCGGGCTGACATACCGCCGTCCGGTCTGGCGCCGCATCCTGGACCGGCCGGAGCCCGCACTGCGCGCGACAGGCCCGACTTGCCTTCTATGGCGCCGCGAAGACGCGATGCATCGGCGAATGAAACACGCGACTTGCGATGGGTCCGAGCTGACCCAACGCAATCGTTCATTGCTGGTGAACCCGGCCAAGTCATCGTGGTTGGCCCCGACGGATACAACACGGTGGTTGGCGAAGCCACTGAAGCGGGAACAGTTGTCGCAGCAGACGGGCGCGAGTTGAGCGTTCACGAAGCGATCGCCATGTCGCTTGCTTTGGGCAAGGGAACGGCGCCGTTTTATCTCGCCGTCGACGGAGCGGAGGAAGGCGGGGCAGCTTCACTCGCTCAGCGCTGGGCGTCGATATCGGGCGTCGACGTGATCGTTCGAACGCCAATGGTAAAGCGCGACCCGAAAGGGCGGACGGTCATCGAGGGGACAGGACCGCTGCGGCGCTTTTCGCCCAGGCCGTTCGAGGCGCACCCGGCGCGCCTCGGGATTGAGAGCGGCAAGCTCGTCACGCTGGAAGGCGCAGGCAACCGGAGTGCGCTACCGCGGGCCCACTTGCGTGAAAAGCTCGGCTCGGGCGGTGAGGGTGCTGTATTTCGTCTGGGGGAAAACCTCGCGGCCAAAATATTCTTCCCCGATGTCGATGCATTCGGATTGATTTCACGGGGCAGGCGCGTACTCGATCGGCGCGCGGGTGAAGGATTTCGCGTCGCGAACGACCTCGGTGCCCCGCGACGCTCATCCGGCGGCCTCGTCTTCCAGTATCTCGAACTCGGTGCGGCGAGCGACAGGGACATCCTGACCACCGCGGCATCGGCGCACGAAGCGGATGGCCGGCTGCCTGTTCATGGATATTTTTCGATCGATCATGCGCGTGCGCAGACGCTCGGAGCACGCACGGTCGTTGAACTCGACAAGATGGCCGAGCTGCTCGAAATTCAGCGGCCTTTCCATCGAGACCGCGAGTTCAATGACCCGGAGATCATGTTCGATCGGGACGGACTGCCGTACCTGAGCGATCCGGTGCAAGACATGCAGCCGGACTTTCCGGCGCCGGAGCCCGATGCGCTACATGCAGAAACGCTCCAGGTGATTACTGTGTTGCGCAAGGTCGCTCAGGCAAACGCCTGAACGCCCGTGTATTGATGCATGCTGCACGAACCGTCGTTTCTTTTTGATCAGCGATATAAGAGGCCTGCCCGGGATTCGCTAAAAATCCGCCGCATCTAGCCATAATGTGCTGATTTTAATGCGAAATCGGTAGCATAAGTCCACGGGG
Source organism: uncultured Trinickia sp. (assembly GCA_966431825.1). GTDB lineage: Bacteria > Pseudomonadota > Gammaproteobacteria > Burkholderiales > Burkholderiaceae > Trinickia. Next base: position 1,742 of record CBJMQH010000181.1, on the reverse strand, counting down.
TAGGGGCGCATTGCGCGCAGCGTCGCCCCCATGCATCAATGTCCTCCAGGCGCAAAATCGAGGCTGGCGCGAGTACTATATCGAGGCGCGTCCTCACTCTGCGGCGCAGTGGATAACCACTCACGAATATGGGGTCCACCGACCCGTTGCGCGTAGCATGTCTTAAAGGGCTGCATGTAGCACCACCGTTGTGGCGGTACCCATCGCCGCCGCGCCTCGGGCAGCAGGTGTGCTGCATCCGCGAAGAATTGACTCATTCGGAGGCAGCCTTCGGAAAATTCTTTCAAGCACGCGGCCAATCACGCGCCAGAAGATTTAATTTCACCTTAGGATAACTGTGAAACTGGTGGCCTTTCAGCGAGGTCCACCGTGCATCCTATCGAATATTCCGTTCTCTTTGGCGCCGGCGTGCTCGGCGGCATCATCAACGCGGTTGCGGGCGGCGGTAGCTTCGTTACGCTACCCGCGTTGCTCTTTTTCAACGTTCCCCCGACGATTGCAAATGCAACAAGCGCGGTCGCAGCGTGGCCCGGCCTGATGACGGCTGCATACGGCTATCGGGATCGCCTGCTCAACAACCCACGCGAGCTGCTTGGCTATGCAGGGGCGAGTCTCGCGGGTGGCGTGACCGGCGGCGGCCTGCTCCTTCTGACACCCGCAAGCGCTTTCGCGCGTGCGATACCCGTACTGATGTTGCTTGCGACGCTGATGTTCCTGTTGGCCCAACGGATCACGTCATCCGTACGTCGGCACGAGGTTGCGGATATACCGCCTGGGAACGGCGCCGTGCGCGCCCGCACGACGATCCAGTTTATCGCGAGCATCGTGGTCGGGTACTTCAACGCCGGCAGCGGCATCATCGTGATGGCCGCGCTGAGTCTTTGCGGAATGCGTGAAACGCAGTTGCTGAACGGGTTCAAGAATCTGCTGGGCGCAGTAGCAGCGGGTGCATCGATCGCTGCGCTCGCGCTGGGCGGCCAGGTCGCGTGGACGACCGCCGCGCTGATGATGGCCGGTTCCCTGATCGGCGGCCTCTCAGGTGCAAAGGTCGCGCAGAGGATCGACGCGCGGCTGCTGCGGGCGTTGATCCTCGCGTTCAGTTTTCTGATGACCGGTTATTTCTTCTGGAAATTCTGGTTGTAATTACTCGTCCGAACCCGTTCATTAGCTTTTCCCAGGGAGCCTTGTCATGAAATATGTCGTCGCCTCGATTCTTCTTGCAGTGCACGGCCTCGTCGTCGCGCAGACCGTGCCGGCCACGCTTTCCCGGGTGGCGCACGGCAAGACACCGATCACCCGCTGCGAAAACGTCGCGAAGTATCAGACCATCGAGGCAATCGATCAGCCGGGCGTGCATGTCGTGGTCAATCCGGCGGCAGTAATCAGCGCTTTGCTCGCACCAAGCTGAGGCACGCGTGCTGCCACAACCCGACGGGCGTTGATCTTGACGACACGCAATGGCTGAAACTGATCGACGTGCTGCAGGCGCGCGAACTGCTGCCGTTCGTCGACATGGCGTATCAAGGCTTCGGCGCGGGTCTGGACGCCGACGCGTTCGCGGTGCGCGAGTTGGCACGCCGCGGCTTGCCGGCGTTTGTCGCGAATTCGTTCTCGAAGAATTTCTCGCTGTACGGCGAACGCTGCGGCGGGTTGTCGGTGATCTGCGAAGATGCAGATGCAGCTGAACGCCTGCTCGGCCAACTGGCTGGTGCGGTGCGCGCGAATTACAGCAACCCACCGAC
>CBJMQH010000180.1:0-9677 GCA_966431825.1 uncultured Trinickia sp. | reverse complement strand
AAGAACCTCACGATTCCTTCCGAGACCACCACCAGCAAAACCCCCGACATGTTGCCGGCAGGACCCCCTACAACGCGGGACCGCAGCGCCACCCACGCCGGGAAAATCGCACTCGTCGTCCTCGCCATTGCAGCTGCCGCCGCCACGACATTCGTCGCCGCCCATCCGCAATATGCGCCTGCGGCACTCGCCGACACGCTCGGCGACCTCACGGGAGCGAACCCGCACCCCGTCCAACTCGTGCGGCCCAGCGACCGGCCATTGAGCGCCATGGCTCAACTCGGCAAACAGCTCTTCTTCGACCCGTCGCTGTCGGCATCGGGCAAGATGTCATGCGCGTCATGCCACAGCCCAGGCCACGCCTACGGCCCGCCGAACGCGTTGCCCGCGCAGTTGGGCGGCGCAGCTTTGACACTGCAGGGCGACCGTCCACCGCCCTCCCTGATGTATCTATACCGCCAGCCGAACTTCAGCATCGGGCCATCGCAGGCTGATGCCGACGAGCCCGCCAACCTCGCGCAATCTGCGGCCCTCGCCGCCAGCGCAGCGCGTGCACAGAAGAGCGCCGGTACGGCCCAGGCCGACACGGAGAGGGTCCCGCAAGGCGGCATGTTCTGGGACGGGCGCGTCGATACGCTGCAGGCGCAGGCGCTCGGCCCGCTGCTGAACCCTGTCGAAATGGCCAACGCGAGCGAGGCCGATGTCGTGACCAAGCTCGAGCGCAGCACCTATCGCGCGTCGTTCACGCAGTTGTTCGGCCCCGACATCTTCAAGAATTCCCGACTGCTGCTCGCCGAAGCGATGTTCGCGATCGCGCGCTACCAGGTCGAAGAGCCGTCGTTCCACCCGTATTCGAGCAAGTACGATGCATGGCTGGAAGGGCGCGCGCGGCTCACGCAGGCCGAACTGCGCGGCCTGAAGCTGTTCAACGACCCGAAGAAGGCCAACTGCGCGGGCTGCCATCTGTCGAAGCCGGGCAAGGACGGCTTGCCGCCGATGTTCACCGACTATGAATACGAGGCGCTCGGCGTGCCGCGCAATCAGCAGTTGAGCGTGAACCGAGACGCCGCGTTCTACGATATGGGGCTATGCGGCCCGTATCGCGCGGACCTGAAGCAAGAGACGCAGTACTGCGGCATGTTCCTCACGCCGACGCTGCGCAACGCGGCCACGCGCAGCGTGTTCTTCCACAACGGCGTCTATCGCACGCTTGACGACGTGCTTGCGTTCTATAACTTCCGCGACGTCGATCCGGCCAAGGTCTACCCGCATGACGGCCAAGGGCGCATTCGACAATACGACGACTTGCCTGCGCAATACCATGCGAACATCGACAAGGCCGATGCGCCGTTCGACCGCAAGCGCGGCGATACGCCCGCGATGACGGCGGCCGAAATGAAGGACATCATCGCCTTTCTCGGCACGCTGACCGACGGCTACGAGCACGGCGAGAACGCGTCGCACTAGCACTGCTGCACAAAGAAAAAGCCCCGCGTGAGCCTTGCGGCTTTCGCGGGGCTTTGGGCACCGGGCGCTCGATCGACACCGTTACCCGCTCGCGCGGAACGGCTCGATCGACGCGAACGATCAGCCCGCGGCAGCGTCCTTCAGCTTCTTCAGCGCACGTGCCTTGATGCGCACGCTTGCCGGCTTGGCCGGGAACCAACGCTCTTCGCCCGTGAACGGGTCCTTGCCGAAGCGCTTCTTCTTCGCCGGCACGGCCTGAACGACGATCTTCAGCAGACCCGACAGCGTGAACTCGCCGGCGCCCTTCTTGTGGACCGAGCCGAGGATCGTGTCTTCGAGTGCAGCCAGGACCGCCTTCACCGACTTCGGTTCGACAGCAGCACGCTCAGCAAGGTGAGCAGCCAGCGAGGCCTTCGTGAAGGTATCCTTGATCGGCGACGGAGCGCCGGACGCCTTCACGGCGACCTTCTTAGCCGCAGCCTTCTTCGCGGGCGCCGCAGCTACTTTCTTAGCAGCAGCCTTCTTTGCCGGCACAGCCGCTTTCTTTGCACCAGTCTTTGCAGTTGCCATGTTTCTCCTACCTGTTGGTCGTTGAACGCACGAAGCGCGCATGACGACGCGCAGCTTCAACGCCGGATTCTACAAGCGCCACGTGCGTTCATGCATCTGTTTTATGAAGGACGATCGCTCGCAGGTAGGGTTTTGTTGCGTACGGCAGACTGTTTTTCCGCAAATGCGGGCGCGGTACCCGCACACTGTCCACGTGACGACATCGCTGAAGAAGGATTTGCCCTGATCCGGCAAACCCCATTGGAACAGGCCTGAAATGCAATTTCGAACTCGGCGTCGAACCTGCATCCAGGCCGCATTCCCTACGGTTCATGGCAGCGAGAATGCCGGATCGCTCATGCTCGGATGCCCCGTTTCGACGTGCCCGGCCAGCGTTCTCACGAATGCCGCGTCCGAATCGACGGTGATCGTGAAGTCGTACCACCCATGGTGAGCGCGCAAATCCACGTACATGTCCACGGTTTCGCCGCCCCTCACGCGATGCGACACGCGCGTCCCGTCATAGCCGTTCGCGACTTCGAACACACACGCCGCCGTGCCGGCGTTTTTCAGGCGCAGGGCAATGTTGCCGTTCGCGACGTCGTAGGACTCCACCACCTCCGGCAACGCGACCGCAGCGCTCCACCAATGCACGACAACCGCACGGCCTGCAAAACGACGCACGAACCCGTTGGGGCCATGCACGGCGTAACGATAGGCGCCGCCTGCAGCGAGCGGCAACTGCGCTGCAAGACGCTTGTCGGCCTCGACGGTGTACGTATGCGGCGCATCGGGGCTCCCGTCTTCGCGATAGACGTTGAACGCAGCCCCAGCTTCTCCCGTGTTGACGAACTCCAGGTGCAGCAGGGCCCGTCTCGCATCGGCATGCGCACGTACGAAAAGCTCATACGGCAGCGCGCGTGCGGGGCGCAAGCCGGGTTCCTGCCGCGGCAGCGACTGCACGAGCGGCGGCAGCGGCACGTAATCAGGGTGGCGCGCCTGATCGGGCGGCACGTAGCCCGTCGTCGAAGCGAGCGCGGGCAGCGTCGCGTTGGGATTGCGGAAATCGAACGCGCGCGTGAGATCGCCGCAGACGGCGCGGCGCCATGGCGTGATGTTCGGCTCGCGCAAATTGCATTGGTGGCCGAAGCGGCGCGCGATAAACCGGATGATCGACGTGTGGTCGAAGGTCTCGGAGCAGACCCAGCCGCCACGCGACCAGGGCGATACGACGAGCATCGGCACCCGCGGTCCGAGTCCGTAAGGACCCGCTGCATTCTTCGCATCGCCCGCGAAATACTCGTGCTCCGTGTCGACGGTCGAGGCACCGACCGTGCCGGCCCAGGGTGCGTACGGCGGCGCCACGTGATCGAAGAACCCGTCGTTTTCGTCGTATGTGATCAACAACGCGGTCTTACTCCAAAGCGTCGGGTTCGACGTCAGGATCTGGAGCACTTGATCGACGTACCACGCGCCGTAGTTCGCGGGCCAGTTCGGATGTTCGGAGTATGCCTCGGGCGCCACGATCCACGACACTTGCGGCAGCCGGTTGTTCTGCACGTCGGCCTTGAGGACATCGAAGTATCCGCCGGCGACGGCAACGTTCGTGCCCGTGCGCGCGTTGTCATAGAGCGGGCTGCCCGGCTGCGCGTTGCGGTACTGATTGAAGTAGAGCAGCGAGTTGTCCCCATAGTTGCCGATGTAGGCGTTCTCGGTCCATCCCCACGAGCCTGCGGCGTTGAGCCCGCTGCCGATGTCTTGATAGATCTTCCACGAGATGCCCGCCGACTGCAGCACCTCGGGGAACGTCGTCCATCCGTAGCCGGCCTCGGCGTTGTCGATCACAGGCCCGCCTCCGCTGCCGTCGTTGCCGACCCAGCCGGTCCACATGTAATAGCGGTTCGGATCGGTCGGCGTCATGCCCGAACAGTGATAGGCGTCGCAAATCGTGAACGCGTCGGCGAGCTGATAGTGGAAAGGGATGTCTTCGCGCGTCAGGTACGCCATCGTCGTCGTGCCCTTTGCCGGCACCCACTGATCGTAGCGGCCGCCGTTCCATGCGAGATGGGTGGTCTGCCAATCGTGCGGCAGATCCTGCAAGAACTGCATGCCCAGGTCGCTCGCGGTCGGACGGAAAGGCAACACTTCACCGGCGCCTGCCGCCGCAGGTTGATGCCAGACCGACTTGCCGTTCGGCAGCCGGATCACCCGCCGGTCGCCGAAGCCGCGCACGCCGCGCAACGTGCCGAAGTAGTGATCGAACGAGCGGTTTTCCTGCATCAGGACAACGATGTGCTCGATGTCCTCGATACTGCGCGTCTTGTCGTTTGCGGGAATTGCGAGTGCATTGCGGATACCCTCGGGCAAGGCGCCCATGGCGGCGGCGGCGCCGGCCGCTTGCGCGGTGGCACGCAGAAAATCACGACGGCTTCTCGATGTCATAGTCGACTCAGATGGTTTTCGACGGAAGCGGTGCGACGGCCCACACGCAAACGGACACGTCGACCAACGATTACAGCCTGGTGGGTCGTGCAACAACTGGAACAATCAGGACTGCGGGGCAATCGGCGCAAACGGTTCGCCGGGAATCGATTCCTCACCGGCCGCACCGGTTGGATGGAAATCAATCAGCGCCGTGCATGACGGGCGGCAGCAGCGCATCGGAAGCGGGTAAGGGGCCGGCTACGCGGGGGATGTCGAAGCCCTGCGCGAGTGCCGTCGACGGGCCCGCAGATGCGGATCGCGGCGCGGCGCCCGCTGCGTCGACCGCCACGCGCAGTATCGATTGCCCTTCCCCCGGCTGCGCGGCAGCGCGCACGCCCGCATCGTCGCGATTGCCGCATCCGGCCGCCAGCAAAGACAAACAACAAAGCGCGGCTACACAGCCGCGCCATTGTCCGCGTCGGGAGCGACGCGGCAGGCCAAGCTCGCCCGGCATAGACATGCCTCCTCGTTCGGCTCGTTGCTCAAGCATGCCGTCGCAGCACGCTCGCAACGCGTTCGTTATCGGTTGTTTCGGACGTGAGGTAGCTTAGAAATGAATCGTGTCGTGCGCATGAACGGCGCCTTTCAAGCGAATCATATGAAACGAGCGCCCGAATGGGCGCTCGCGAAGTGATGCTCGCAAAAACGAATTCAAGCCGGACGTGAGCGATTCAGCGCATGCGGATCCGGCGGCGCAACAGGCGGCGCAAACGCATCAACAGGCGCCGCCGGTGCCTTCACGTAGTGGCCAGATTCATGACGCAATCGCGCAGGTAGGCATCGAACGCGCCCCCGATCTCGGGATGCCGCAAAGCGAATTCGACGGTCGCCTTCAGGTAGCCGAGCTTGCTGCCGCAATCGAAACGCTTGCCGTAGTAACGGTAAGCGAGCACCTGCTCCTCAGCCAGCAGCGCATGGATGGCATCGGTCAATTGCAACTCGCCCTGTACGCTCGGCTCCAGCGCACGCAAGTGCTTGAAGATGCTCGGCATCAGCACATAACGTCCAACCACGCCGAGGTTCGACGGCGCGACCTCGGGGGCCGGCTTTTCAACGATGCCCGACAGCTTGAAGATGTCCTCTTCCCACTCGCGGCCCTCGACGACGCCGTATGACCGGCTGTCTTCGCGCGCGATCGATTCGACGCCGACGATCGTGCTGTGGTAGTGGTTGAAGACGTCGATCATCTGCTTCATGACCGGCTGCTCGCCGTGCAGCAGGTCGTCCGCCAGGATGACGGCAAACGGGCTGCCGGCAACGAGCTTCTCGGCGCACAGCACTGCGTGGCCAAGGCCGCGCGCGGCCGGCTGGCGCACGTAAAAACAGTCGACATGGCTCGGCTTGATGTTACGGACAAGCTCGAGCAGCTTTTCCTTGCCGCGCGCTTCCAACTCGGCTTCGACCTCGTACGAGGTGTCGAAGTGATCCTCGATCGCACGCTTGCTGCGGCCGGTCACGAAAATCAATTCGGTGATGCCGGCCTCGATCGCCTCTTCCACCGCGTACTGAATCAGCGGCTTGTCGACGATCGGCAGCATCTCCTTCGGACTCGCCTTCGTGGCAGGCAGGAATCGAGTACCGAGACCCGCCACCGGAAACACTGCTTTGGTGACATTCAACATCGTTCGCACCCTCGAGAAATGGATATTTATGGAAACAGCCGCCGCATCCCGCCAAGGAGGCGCCTGCGGGCCTCTCGCACGAGCGCGGCGGTTCGGGGCTCAGTGCGTGTGTCCGCGCGTGAGCACCTTGATCGGGTTCGACGCATCGGCCGGTCTGCCGGCCACCGCACCGCCCTCGCCGGGCATCGGCTGGCCGGCCGGCGTGCGGTTGCTGCCGTCGCTCCCTTCATCTTCGTCGCCGCTGCTGCCGAGCGCGAGCATCGCCGCGCCGGGCATGACGCGTTCGATAAACCATAGGAACCGCTCGCGGAACTGCGCCGTCGAAAAGCGCTCGGCGTTGGCACGGCAATCGCGTGCCGAAAAGCGATGCGCGTGCTGCTCGAACTCGCGCACGGTGGCGACGATCGAGGCCACGCTTTGCTCCTCGAAGAACATACCGGTGGGCCGCGGGTCGGCCAGATCGCGCACGGTTTCCAGCGCACCGCCCTTGCCATAGGCGATGACGGGCGTACCGCAGGCCTGCGCTTCGACGGGCGCGATGCCGAAGTCTTCTTCAGCCGCGAAGACGAATGCCTTTGCCCGACGCATATGGTCATGCAGGACATCGAACGGCTGATAGCCGAGAATTTCCACGTTCGGTGCGGCCTTCGCACGGACGGCATTCATCTCGGGGCCGTCGCCGATGACGACGAGCTTCCGGTCGGGCATCTGAGCGAACGCCTCGACGATCAGGTCGATCTTCTTGTACGGCACCATGCGCGACGCCGTCAGATAGAAGTCCTCCTTTTGCTCGTTGAGCTTGAACGACTCGACGGCAACCGGCGGAAAGATGACTTGCGCGTCGCGCTGATAGACCTTCTTGATCCGGCGCGCGATGAACGCCGAATTGGCGACGAAATGGTCGACCGAGTTCGACGTCCGGATGTCCCACTGGCGGATGTAGTGCAGGATGACGCGCGCTACCGCAGAACGCATCCCCCGCGTGAGCTTCGACTGCTAGAGATACTGGTGCTGCAGGTCCCAGGCGTAGCGGATCGGCGAGTGCACATAGCTCACGTGCACCTGATCCGGCCCGGTCAGCACGCCCTTTGCGACCGCATGGCTGCTCGAAATGACAAGGTCGTAGCCGCTCAGGTCGAGCTGCTCGATCGCAATCGGCATCAGCGGCAGATAGCCGCGGTAGCGCTTACGCGCGAACGGCAGGCGTTGGATGAACGAGGTCTTCGCCCGCTTGCCGCGCAAGAACGCGCGGTCCTCGACAAAATCGACGACGCTGAACAAGTCAGCGTCGGGAAAACAACCGATCATCTGCTCGAGCACGCGCTCGGCACCGGCGTAGGTGACGAGCCAATCGTGCACGATCGCGACCTTCAGCGCGCGCGCAACAGGCAATTGCTGCACGGCGCGACGCGCCTCGGCCCGCGGGGCAGACGTCGACTTCGCTTGCGGAAAACTCACGTGGCTCATGCGCTTCTCCTCTGAGCGCTTTAGCCTACGGGGAAACTATTCAGCGTAAAGCCGTAAATTATTTCAAAAAAAATCGCGATGATTACGGATACGTTTCGAGCAGCAAGAGTGTGTCAATCGTTCACTCGATAAGGCACGCGGCGAGCATTTTTTACCTCCCCGAGGGCGTTTACCACGGCGAGCGCGGGTTTCCCGCGGTCGTCGCGGTCGGGACCCAGGCTGCGAATTCGTCGTCGAGCTGGGTGGACAGGCGCTGCATATAGTCCCCGTAACGCGCGTAATCGCCGCTGCGAAAAAGCGGGAGAATCATGCCGAGCAATTCCGGGCGGCGCTCGAACACGAACCGCACCGCCATGTAGCCCCAGCGATAAGCGCGATCCACGTAGTCGTCCATCTGATAGGTATTCCGAAAGATCTCGCTGAGGCGGTACTGCCCTGTCTTGGCGACATCGATCGCCTTCTGGTTGTCGTTGCCGAGCGCGATATATTCGGCAAGCCCTTCGATATACCAGACGGTCGGGACGCGAGTCGCCAGGTCGAAGTCGCCGTACATGTCGTAACGGCCGTCGAGATAGTGCACATACTCGTGCCGCAAGTTCCAGATCTCGAACTGCGGCAGCCACGTGGCGCGGAAGGCGATGAAGCGCGCCTGATTCGTGCGCGAGGCGGGATTGCCCTCGATGTATTCGCCGCCATTGTTCGTGTCGTTGCCGAACAGGATGCCCGAATAGTTCTCGTACTCCGCGTTGCTCGCGAACACGACGACCTCGAGCGTGTCGTTGTAATCGTCGGCTACAGGCACCCGGTGAGTGTTCAACATCGCATGAAAATACGGCGTCTCCTGCGCGAGAACCGCGCATGCCGTATCCGCCTGCGCCTGCGTGAGATCTTCGGTACGCAACCGGATCGGCAAGGTGCGACAGCGATAGCGCTGCGAAAGGATCGCGTCGGCGAGCAGCGGCTCGAAGTTGCACGTGCCATAACTGCCGCAGTTCGCGTTGTCGTACTGCTCGACCGCCTGCGCAGCGGCGAGCCAGATGAGCCGATCTTTTCCGGCCATCGTCGAATTGGCTAAGGCGTCTTCGAGCATCACACTGACTGTCGGCAACAGCGCGCGATGCATGGCGAAGCGAAAGGCCTCGGTCGCCGTCTGGTTGAGCTGATAAGACGTGGCCGCATCGCCGAGCAGGCTGCGCTTGTTCGAACGTACGAAGTCGTACAGCGTGGTGGCATACGACGGATCGTTCTCGATCCTGGTCACCGCCTCGGGTCGATAGTGCGCGAAGTAAAAGACCTTGAGCACTGCCGTATATCCGTAGGCCGCATTCGGATCGAGCAGCGCACGCGCCGCGTTCGGCCGGAGCCAACTGTTCGTGAATGCCGCGACGCGCGCCTTCATGATGTCAAGGTACGCCGCTTCATCGTGCATGTTCGTGATCAGCGTCACGACTTCGCCGGCCGTCGTGGGTGCCGACGGATTGGGCCTGAACAGCACATCGCCGCTCACGAGCGAAGTCACGGCAGGCCGCAGCATCGCGGCAACCGAAGGCGGCACCGCGCCGGCGTCCGCCGTCGATGCGCGATAGTAGGCAGCCCTGAGGAAAAGCGCGAGATTCACGAGCCCACCGCCCGCGGATCGATACCCCGCACTCTCCGTCACGAAGCGGGCAGCCACGCCATCGAGGTTTTCCGGCGTGAAGATCGCCGCTGCAAGCGGGCCGGCGACTGAGAACAGCGGCGTCAGGCAATCGGCACTGGGCAAAGCCGCCACGTATTCGCCGAGCGCGGCACCGCGGCGACCGGCAAGCGTCTGCATGGCCGGACAATCGCTCGCTGCTTTTTCGCGCTGCTTTTCGGCCCGTGCGCGCTCAGCAGGCGCAAGCAGCTCGGGCCTGACGACGTTCGACGGCGCAAGGTCGTAACGCCACTGCTCCGGTGTGCGCGGGAACGCGGACGGCTGGCGCGGCATCGGCGCAGCCCCCGCCCGATCGTTCACGACGCCGATGTCTACGCCGGTCTGGGCATGTGCCGGCACCGGCGCCGGCTCAGCCATGGTCGATTGCGCGAACGGCAAACCGCACAGCGCGA
>CBJMQH010000179.1:0-9727 GCA_966431825.1 uncultured Trinickia sp. | reverse complement strand
ACGTGCGCGCTCGCCCGGGCGAGCGGGCCGGCCGCAAGTCTTCCCCAATGGCCCCTGACGATACGCGGGCATGAGCCGGAGCGAAACGGCTTCTGACTTATACTGGTTTTTTTCGAGAGAGCGTGCCGCCATGCGTTTCGAAGGTTCGTCGCAATACGTCGCCACCGACGATCTGAAGCTTGCCGTCAATGCCGCCATGACGCTTGCGCGTCCTTTGCTGATCAAGGGCGAACCGGGCACCGGGAAGACGATGCTGGCCGAGGAAGTGGCCGCCGCGCTCGGAATGCCGCTGTTTCAGTGGCACATCAAATCGACGACGAAAGCTCAGCAGGGCCTCTACGAATACGATGCGGTGTCGCGGTTGCGCGATTCGCAGCTTGGCGACGCGCGCGTGCAGGACATCGCGAACTACATCGTGAAGGGCGTGCTTTGGCAGGCGTTCGAATCCGACGTACCGGCCGTCCTGCTCATCGACGAAATCGACAAGGCCGACATCGAATTTCCGAACGATTTGCTGCGCGAGCTCGACCGCATGGAGTTTCACGTCTACGAGACGCGCGAAGTCGTGCGGGCGCGGCACCGGCCGCTCGTCGTGATCACGTCGAACAACGAGAAGGAGTTGCCGGACGCGTTCCTGCGCCGCTGCTTCTTCCATTACATTCAGTTCCCCGATCCCGAGACGATGCAACGGATCGTCGAAGTGCATTACCCCGGTATTCGCGAGGACCTGTTGCGCGCAGCGCTGCGCAGCTTCTTCGAGTTGCGCACCGTTGCGGGGCTGAAAAAGAAGCCCTCCACGTCGGAGCTGCTCGACTGGCTCAAGCTGCTGCTCGCCGAGGACATTCCGGCCGAGGCGTTGCGCGCGATCGATGAAAAGCAGGTCGTGCCGCCGCTCGCGGGCGCACTGCTCAAGAACGAGCAGGACATGGGCCTCCTCGAGCGGCTCGTTTTCATGAACCGGCACAACCGCTAGCAAGCTGCGGCGCGTGCGGCCGGGGCTGCGCCCCGTTGCTCCGCCATGCCGCGTCCTGCGTCAAGGACGGCATCATGCTGATCGACTTCTTCTACACGCTGCGCGCCGCGCAACTGCCCGTGTCGGTCAAGGAGTATCTGACACTTCTGGAGGCCCTGCGCGAACGCGTGATCGGCCCCTCGCTCGATGAGTTCTACTACCTCGCCCGCCTCACGCTGATCAAGGACGAGCGCCACTTCGACAAATTCGACCAAGCGTTCGGGGCGTACTTTCGCGGGGTCGAGCAGTTGACCGATGCGGCATTCGCGCTGCCGCTCGACTGGCTCGAAAAACGGCTCCAGCGCGATTTGACGCCCGAGGAGAAAGCACAGATCGAGGCGATGGGCGGGCTCGAGCAGTTGATGGAGCGGCTCAAGCAGCTCGTCGACGAACAGAAGGAACGTCACGAAGGCGGCAGCAAATGGATCGGCACGGGCGGCACGTCGCCGTTCGGCCACGGCGGCTACAACCCCGAAGGCATCCGCATCGGCGGCCCGTCTGCGGGCAACCGCACGGCCGTCAAGGTCTGGGAAGCGCGCGGATACCGTGATTACGACGACTCGGTCGAAATCGGCACACGCAATATCAAAGTGGCGCTGCGCCGGTTGCGCCGCTTTGCACGCGAGGGGGCGGCGCAAGAGCTCGACCTGCCCGATACCATCCGCAGCACTGCGGCCAACGCCGGGTGGCTCGATCTTCGGATGGTGCCCGAACGCCACAACTCGGTGAAGGTCCTCATGCTGCTCGACGTCGGCGGCTCGATGGACGACCATATCAAGCGCACGGAGGAACTGTTCTCCGCCGCGAAGGCCGAGTTCAAGCACCTCGAATTCTATTATTTCCATAACTGCGTCTACGACCATCTCTGGAAGAACAACCGGCGGCGCCATGTCGAGCGGATGGCAACCTGGGACGTGCTGCACAAGTTCACACCCGACTACAAGCTGATCTTCGTCGGCGACGCGACGATGAGTCCCTACGAAGTCTTGCAGGCTGGCGGCTCGGTCGAGTACAACAACGCCGAGGCCGGTGCGCTCTGGTTGCGCCGCCTGGCTGACCACTTCCCGCACCACGTCTGGCTGAACCCCGAACCGGAAGGCCTGTGGGAGTATCGCCAATCCGTGTCGATCATCCGTGCGCTGCTCGGTGCGAGGATGTATCCGCTCACGCTCGCGGGACTGGAGCGCGCAATGCGCTTGCTCAGCAAGTAGAACGTCGATGCGATCATCTCCTATTGTTCCGGCCTCCTGAATAATTTTCCTTTCGACCATTCGAAGCGTTATCCAATGAATCCGCCCTCTTCCGAGCTGCGCACGCCGGCGCCGCACCGCCTGCTGCGCCCGCTTGCCGACACCTCGCTGCACGCCGTCGTGGCAGGCTTCGTCGCCATGATGACCGGCTATACGAGCTCGCTCGTGCTGATTTTCCAGGCCGGACGTGCGGCGCATCTCACCGGCGCCCAGATCTCGTCATGGATCTGGGCGCTGTCGATCGGCATGGGCGTCTCGTCGATCCTGCTCTCGCTGCGCCATCGCGCGCCGATCGTCATCGCCTTTTCGACGCCCGGCGCAGCACTCTTGATCGGCGCGCTGCCTCATGTGGCGTACCCCGAAGCGATTGGCGCGTTTATCGTCTCCGCGGCGCTCGTGACGCTCGTCGGCCTGACCGGATGGTTCGACGCGCTCATGCGCCGCGTGCCCGCCGGCATCGCGTCGGCGCTGCTCGCCGGCATCCTCTTCGAAATCGGCATCGAGATCTTCCATGCCGCCCAGTACCAGACGGCGCTCGTGCTGACGATGTTCTTCGTCTATCTAGCGATGAAGCGCATCGCGCCGCGCTACGCGATCCTGACGACGCTCGTCGTCGGCACGACCGTGGCTGCCGCACTCGGGCTCATCGATTTCAGCCAATTTCATGTGGCGCTCGCGCAGCCCGTCTTCACGATGCCGCGGTTCTCGCTCGCGACGGCCGTGAGTCTCGCCGTCCCGTTGTTCGTCGTCGCCATGGCCTCGCAAAACATGCCCGGTCTCGCCGTGCTGCGCGCAGACGGCTACACCCCTCGCTCGTCGCCGCTGATTGCGACGACTGGCATCGCGTCGTTGCTGCTCGCGCCGTTCGGCTCGCACGGCGTCACGCTCGCCGCCATCACCGCGGCGATCTGCACAGGACCCGAAGCGCACGAAGACCGCACGAAACGCTATACGGCCGCACTCTGGTGCGGGCTGTTTTACCTCGTGGCCGGCATTTTCGGCGCGACGATTGCCGCCTTGTTCGCCGCGTTACCCAAAGCGCTCGTCGCCTCGGTCGCGGCGCTTGCGCTGTTCGGCTCGATCATGGGCGGCCTGTCCAACGCGATGAGCCAGCCGCGCGAACGCGAGGCGGCGCTGATCACGTTCATGGTGACGGCTTCCGGGCTCACGCTGCTCTCGATCGGTTCGGCGTTCTGGGGGCTCGTCGCCGGCCTCGCCGCCCACTTCATTCTGAACGCCCGACGCGCGTGAAATGAGCGCGGGGGCGCAGCGGCCATTTTTTTAACCGGCACGGCGAGGCCCACCGCAATAAAATAGCGTGTCGGTCGTGCCCGGCGTTCGCGCCGGCGTTTTACCTTGCGACCCCTTGTTACCCTACCGCCGAGGCGCTCGACGCCCGCAGACCTGCCATGACCAATGCTCTCGACCAACTGAAGCAATACACCACCGTCGTCGCGGACACGGGCGACTTCCAGCAACTCGCACAGTACAAACCGCGCGACGCCACGACAAACCCGTCGCTGATCCTGAAGGCCGTCCAGAAAGACGCCTACAAGCCGCTGCTCGAAAAGACCGTGCGCGACCACGCGAGCAAGCCCACCGGCGCCGTCATCGACAACCTGTTGATCGCGTTCGGCTGCGAGATCCTGAAGATCATTCCGGGCCGCGTCTCGACCGAGGTCGACGCACGGCTGTCGTTCGACACACAGGCATCGATCGACAAGGGGCACGAGCTCATCGCCCTGTACGAGGCTGCCGGCATCGGCCGCGAGCGCATACTGATCAAGCTCGCCTCGACGTGGGAAGGCGTGCGGGCGGCCGAAGCGCTGCAAAAGGCTGGCATCAACTGCAACATGACGCTGCTGTTCGCACCGGTGCAGGCTGCTGCCTGCGCCGAAGCCGGTGCGAAGCTGATTTCGCCGTTCGTCGGCCGGATCTATGACTGGTACAAGAAGCAAGCCGGCGCCGAATGGGACGAGGCCAAGAACGGCGGCGCCAACGATCCGGGCGTGCAGTCCGTGCGACGGATCTACAGCTATTACAAAAAGTTCGGCTATAACACCGAGGTCATGGGCGCAAGCTTCCGCACGACGAGCCAGATCGTCGAATTGGCCGGCTGCGACCTGCTGACGATCAGCCCCGACCTGCTGCAAAAGCTGCACGACAGCAACGAGACAGTGGAGCGCAAACTCTCGCCCGAAGCCGTGGCGAACGACGATGTGGCCCGCATTGCCATCGACGAGTCCGCCTTCCGGTTCCAGCTCAACGACGACGCAATGGCCACGGAAAAGCTGGCCGAAGGTATCCGCGCATTCGCCGCCGATGCCGTGAAGCTCGAAAAGCTGATCGACGCACTGCGCTGAGCAGCGCGAACGCTGCCGCGACGAGCCACGCGCGGGCCCGTCGCGGCAACGACGACGAAGGCCCTCAGCGGGCGGGCAGCACCTTCGCGCGACGGTAGCCGCCGTCCCGGCCTGCACTTAGTTGTCCTTAAGAGGAGATGACGATGGTCGTCCAGCCCTATCTCTATTTTTACGGACGTTGCGACGAGGCACTCGCGTTTTACGAAGAAGCGCTCGGTGCAGAAATCACCTTCAAGATGCGCCACAAGGAGGCTCCCGCCGAATTCGCGATGCCGGGGTCGGCCGGGGAGCGGATCATGCATGCATCGTTCAAGCTCGGCGGCACGACGCTGATGGCGACCGACGGCCACCCCGACGACGCGCCGCGCGGATACAACGGCTTCAGTATCTCCGTCTCGCTCGACAGCGTGGAAAAGGGAGAGAAGATCTTCAATGCGCTTGCACGCGAGGGGCACGTGACCTACCCGTGGCAACCGACTTTTTGGGCGAAGGGATTCGGCACGGTGACCGACAAATTCGGTGTGCCCTGGATGATCAACGTCGAGAATCGGGAACCCTGAAGGAAGCGCTCGCGGCGCTCTTGCCTTCGATATTCCAGTTCGGCTCGGTTTCGGCCAGCAGCACGCGCAGCCGCTCGACTTGTTCGGCAAAGCGCTCGCCGAGCCAGAGCGGCCCCGCCAACGGCTGCGCCGGCACGCTTTCGCGGCTGCCCGTCGCCGTAGAACCGAGCGCGACGGCCGGCAAGCCAAGGCGTTCACCCGAGCCGAAACGCAACGCGCGCGCCATCGCGAGCAGCTTTGCGCGCACTGCACGGGCCCCTGCGTCACCGCCCGGGCCGATCACGGCGGTGGTCCCGGTGTCATGTTCGGCTGCCGCCATCATCTCGAGCGCGCTCAGCATCGCGCGATGCAAGCGCTGAATCGCCTCCAACCGCTTGACCGGCAGATCGATTTCCTTTGCGACGGAAGGCATCAACGAACGCAGCTGGACAAGCCGCGTATTGAGTTGCGCGAACGCGGCCAACTGCGCGTCGGCATCGAGCGACGCGCCGGCCGCGATCCGCGCGTAGAGCCGCGCGCATTCGCGCAGATTGCGCGCGAGCCGATAACGCCATGAGTAGGTCGCATGGAGCGGCAGCGCGAACGAAAACGCGAGCGCTATAACGATGCCGACCATGACGTTCAGCGCACGCCAAAGCCCCGTATCGATCGTGTTGTCGCCGTGGCCGGCCACGACGCACATCGTGATGGCCGTCAGCAGCGCCACGTAACCGGCGCTGCCGATCGCGTAATAGGCACATACGCCGGCCACGACCGACATCAGCACGTAGGTGAGCGGCATCGACCCGATCACGCGCAGCTGCACCAGGAGCGCAAGCCCGATCAGCATGCCGAGTATCGTGCCCAGTGCACGGTCGGCCGCCTTCTTGCGGATGTTGCCGTGATGCTGAAGCCCGCCGATCACGATGAGTACGGTCACCGAAGCCCAGATCCCGTGCGGTACGTTGATACCGGTTGTGACGAGAATCGACACGAGCATCGCGAGCCCCACGCGAATTGCGTGCAAGCGCTGAGCGTGACGATACCGGTAGTACGGCGAAACGACCACGCGCGCGAGCGGCGCGATCAGGAGGCGGTAGAAAGGAGAACGGATCATCACGGCTCGATTGTCGACGAAAAACGCTGCATTCGTCGAGCCGAGGCGATGAATGAGGGTGGCGCGGGCTGCCGCCCTCGCGCCACTTGCCCGCGGCAGCGCACAAGGCGCCGCCAGGGCCCCCGGAACACGTCCGCCTTCGACGGCGTCCCGGTCGTCTTCCGGGCGCGTGCTGTCCTCGCCCTTCGCCATGCCGACGGCACTGACGATCAGGCTGACGACGATAGCCACGACGACGTTGATCGCGAGCGACCAGACAGCCGCATAGCCCGGGATCGCCATGCCGCCGAGGTGCAACGTGAAGATCGAGCTCTTCAGGTTTTGCGAGGCCGCCATCCACGTACCGACCCCGATACCGACCGCCCAGCCGGCGAGCAGACCGCGATAGTCGAGCTTGCGCGTATAGAGGCCAAGTACGATCGCCGGCAGGGTCTGGATGATCCAGATACCGCCGAGCAGCTGCAGCTGAATCGCATAGGTCAGCGGCAACCCGAGGATGAACGCCACCGCGCCGACCTTGACGACGAGCGACACGAGCTTCGCGACGTTCGTTTCCTGGTCATGCGTCATGTTGCGGTTCACGAACTCGCGATGGATGTTGCGCGTGTACAGATTGGCCGCAGCGATGGACATGATGGCCGCAGGCACGAGCGCCCCGATGCCGATGGCGGCGAACGCGACGCCGACGAACCACGACGGGAAGTAGTGCAGGAACAACGCCGGCACGGCGAAGTTCGGGCCGAACGCCTTGAAGTACGGTGCGAACTCCGGCATGTCCTTCACGCCCGAGGCAAGCGCCATGAAGCCGAGCAGCGCGAGCAGACCGAGCACGAGCGAATACGCCGGCAGCATCGCCATGTTGCGGCGGATCGTGTTCCCCGACGACGACGACAGGATCGCAGTGATCGAGTGCGGATAGAGGAACAGCGCAAGCGCGGAGCCGACGGCGAGCGAGGCATAGGCGCTATACCCGTTCAAGCTCGACGTGTCGGGCGCCTTGAGCAGCAGCTTGGCAGGCGGTACTGCGCTGAAGATGTGCCCGAAGCCGCCGAGCTGAGCCGGAATCACGATGATGGCCGCGATGATCGTGATGTAGATCAGCAGATCCTTCACGACCGCGATCATCGCCGGCGCGCGCAAGCCCGACGTATAAGTGTAGGCGGCAAGGATCGCGAATGCGATGATGAGCGGCAGATCGCCGACGAAGCCGGACGTATCGAAGCCGAGCCCGCCGATGACCACCTCGATCCCCACCAGCTGCAATGCGATGTACGGCATCGTGGCAAGGATGCCCGTGACCGCGACGGCGAGCGCGAGCATGCGGCTGCCGTAGCGTGCGCTGACGAAGTCGGCCGACGTCACATAGCCGTGGCGCTTCGCGACGGCCCAAAGCTTCGGGAAGACGACGAAGGCGAACGGGTAGATGAGGATCGTGTACGGCAGCGCGAAAAAGCCCGTCGCGCCGGCGCCGAACACGAGCGCGGGCACGGCCACGAACGTGTATGCCGTATAGAGGTCGCCGCCGAGCAAGAACCAGGTCACGATCGTGCCGAAGCGACGACCGCCGAGACCCCACTCCTCGAGCTGGGCGAGATCACCGCGGCGCCAGTGCGCGGCGACGAAGCCGAGAATCGTGACGCCGATGAAGAACAGGACGAATACGAAGGTTGCGGTGGCGTTCATCGTGCGCCTCCGCTGTGCGCCGTCGTGCGCGGCTTCGTCTTGAAGTAGACGACAGCGGTAATGGCCGCACTCACGAGCACCCAGAACAGCTGGTACCAGTAGAAGAACGGAAAACCCCCAAGCTGCGGTTCGACCTTGTTATATGACGGCACCCAGATCATCGCGATCCAGGGCAGGACAAGCAGCCAAAGCCAGCCTTTCCCGGCGGGGCTGGCTGCCCGATTGGCGTCGGCGTCGTGAGCCATGACGTCTCCTCTTTTACTCGTTATTGAATAGCGACCCGTGTTGCTGCCGGTCCGGTTCCCCTGTTCGCCCCGTCGCTTTTCGCCCCGCTTCTAACCGAGAGGGCCGGCACTACGAAAACGATGAGACGCGGACCGGCGCCACATCGTACGAAAGCCTTGAAAGAGTACAAGCGCGTTGCGCACGCGGTCAAGCCGGGCTTCACCCGGGTGGTTCCATCGACCCGCACGAAGGCACGCCTCGCCGCAACGCCGGGGCCGGGCACGCACGGGTCGGCCCCAGGGCTGCGGGTATCAGATCGCGAACGTCTCGGCGTTGCCGCCCTGCGCGCTGCGCAGCGCCGCGACCCATTTGCGCGCGGGCAAGGGGAGCTTGTCTTCGATCAGCTTCGCGCGGGCAGTAAGCGCCTTGAACGGCACGTCGATATGCGGGCCCGAGAACGCGAGCACGACGCGGTTGCCCTCGTGCACCTCGGGCAGCGCAATCACGCGTCCGTCGAACGCGGTCGAAAGGTGCTTCATATTGCGCACGAAGCTCGGATGATCGCCGAACAGATTGATCGTCGCGACGCCGGCGCTCGTGAGGCACGCGCGCACCGCACGGTAGAACGCAACGCTGTCGAGCACGGGGCCGCGCGCCGTCGCGTCGTAAAGATCGATCTGCAGCGCGCCGACCGTACCGTGATTCGCGCCGTCGTGCACGAAGTCCCACGCATCGCGCTCATGGACGGTAAGCCGGGCGTCGTCGGGCGGCAACCCGAACATCGTCCGGGCAGCGACGACGACGGCCGGATTGAGTTCGACGGCGTCCACGCACGTACGCGGCAGGAAGCGATGCGCGAACTTCGTCAGCGCGGCGGCACCGAGCCCAAGCTGGACGACGCGTTTCGGCGTTTCGAGGAAAAGCAGCCACGCCATCATTTGCTGAGCGTACTCGAGTTCGATGTGATCGGGCTTGCGCATGCGCATTGCGCCTTGCACCCACTCCGTGCCGAAATGCAGATAGCGCACGCCGCCCTCTTCCGAGAACGTGACGGGTGCGAAGCGCGGCTTGCGCGGCATCTCGATACGCGGGGCGTCGGCGAGATCGTCCCGGTCCGCGAGCGCCGCACGCATCTTGCGGCTGCCGGCGGATTTCTTGGCGTGCACATCTTGTGCATCGGTCGCGTGTGCAGCGTTTGCACGGCGCGAAGCTGCTCGCTTCGTGCTGAATGCGCGCGCTTCGGCCGAAGCGCGCTTGATGAGGTCTGTCATAGGAGCGTCTCGCGCCGTACGGGGCGCATTGTTTCAATCGGACGAGAGGATAGCACCGCGCGGCGTTGCCACCGTGAGCAAGCGTTTGGCGTGCGCCTCCTCGTCCCCGACGTCCCGCTCGATACTCACCGGAAAACGCCCACCGCATCGACGAGACGTGTGGCTTGCTGTTTGAGGCTCGCGAGGGCCGCCGTGCTCTGTTCGACGAGCGCAGCGTTTTGCTGCGTGATGTTATCGAGTTCGCCGACAGCACGATCGACCTGGGCC
>CBJMQH010000178.1:0-9741 GCA_966431825.1 uncultured Trinickia sp. | reverse complement strand
CGACGGTGGCCAACGCCGCGCCCGAATTGAAGCCGAACATGCTGATTGCCGCCGCGACAGCCAGCTCGAAGAAATTGGAGGCGCCGATCAGCGCGGACGGGCAGGCCACGTTGTGCTTTTCGCCCAGGGCACGATTGAGCCAGTAGGCGAGCGCCGAATTGAAGATCACCTGGATCAGAATCGGCACGGCGAGCAGCGCGATCACCAGCGGTTGCGCGAGGATGGCCAGGCCCTGGAACGCGAACAGCAGTACCAGTGTCGCGAGCAACGCGGTGATCGACCAGGGCCCGATCCGGGCCATCGCCGCATCGAATGTCGCTTGCCCGCGGGCGAGCAGCGCTTTGCGAAGCAGTTGAGACAGGGCGACCGGGATCACGATATAAAGCACGACCGAAGTGAGCAGCGTAGCCCATGGCACGGTGATGGCCGAGATACCGAGCAGCAGGCCGACGAGCGGCGCAAAGGCGATGACCATGATGCTGTCGTTCAGGGCCACCTGCGAGAGCGTGAAGAGCGGATCGCCCCCGGTCAGCCGGCTCCAGACGAACACCATCGCAGTGCACGGCGCGGCGGCCAGAAGAATGAGGCCGGCAACATAGCTGTCGAGTTGCGCGCTGGGCAATATCTGCGCGAAGAGATGCTCGATGAAGAGCCACCCGAGAAACGCCATCGAGAAGGGCTTGACGAGCCAGTTCACGACGAGGGTGACGCCGATTCCCCTCACATGCTGGCGGACCTCCAGCAACGCGCCGAAGTCCACCTTGACGAGCATCGGAACAATCATCACCCAGATCAGCAGCCCCACCGGCAGATTGACCTGCGCATACTGCATGCGGCCAATTGCCTGGAAGACAGCAGGAAAAAGCTGCCCGACGAGGATCCCTGCGACGATGCACAGCGCGACCCAGACGGTGAGGTAGCGCTCAAAAACGCCGATGAGCGGCTTCGCCGTGGGCGGGTTCGAAGTAGTGACGTTGGTCGCGGTCATGGGCTATTCGCAGAAGCGGGTCTCAGCTTTTCAGTATGGTGTCCAGCGCATGCCGAAGCTCGGCATCGTTGAGGCGATCGAGCGGTAGGGCGAGCAATTGCAGCATGCGATAGCCGATGGCTTCGCGCGTGAGTTCGAATGCCCGCCGCATGCTTTCGTCGCCTCCGGGTGTGTTGGACGGATCGGCGTAGCCCCAGTGGACCTTGACCGGGTTTCCCGGCCAGAACGGGCATTGCTCCGCGGCCGCGCTGTCGCACACCGTGATGACAATGCGCATCTCGGGCGCACCGTCTGCTGTGAATTCTTGCCAGCTTTTGCTGCGATAGCCCTCGGTATCGATGCCTGCTTTCGACAGCGCTTCCAGTGCAAATGGGTTGATGCGGCCGCTTGGTGTACTGCCGGCGCTGAAAGCGCGTACGTGCTTGCCCAGTCTTCGCGCCCAATGATTCAGCATTCCCTCGGCGAGTACGCTGCGCGCGGAGTTGTGGGTGCACAGGATCAGGACGTTGGTGGTCATTTCGGTCAACGCCTTATTGCTCATCGACGGCTCGAACCGCGGTGGCGCAGGAGGTTTGGCAGGAATCGGCACGAGCGGGGAGGCACGCCTCGCCTTGACAACAGTTTTCGGTTAGAAAACCGAGCAGCGCATTCATCTGTTCGAAGGCTGTGCGGTAAATCAGGCTGCGCCCATCGCGTTCCTGGCTGACGAGCTCCGCGTGCATCAACTCCTTCAGATGGAACGAGAGCGTCGCGTTGGGAATGGCGAGCTGCCTCGCAATGGCGCCGGGCGTCAGTCCTGCCGGGCCTGCCACAACGAGCATGCGGAACACGCGCAGCCGAAGCTCATGAGCGAGCGCCGTCAAGGCGCGAATGACATTCTTTTCTTCCATATTTCCAATATAGTCGAAATATAGGCCGCGGGCAACCGCCGATGTTTGCGTGGGTTACCAGCTTGTGAAGTCACGCCGCCACGCGGATGGCGAGTCAAGTCGGCTGGAGCCCACGAATCAACTTCCCCAAGAGACGATCGAGCTGTTCCTGCTCTTTGAGACTGAGCGGTGCAAGGGCCTCCTGTTCGTTTGCGACGTGAAGCGGCAGGATCTCGTCGATCAGCGCGATCCCCTTCCGAGTTAGCCGCACATCGACGCTCCGGCGATCCGTCGCGGAAGCACGCCGCTCGATCAGTCCGGCGCGCTCCAGGCGATCGAGCCTGCTCGTCATGGCGCCCGAGGAAAGCATCAAGGCCTCGTATAGCTGCTTCGGCGTCAGCTCATACGGTTCGCCAGCGCGCCGCAGCGTTGCGATCACATCGAACTCCCCGGTCTGCAGACCGTGTTCCGTCGCGAACGGCGCAAGACGCGTCCGATCCAGCAAATGCGCCGCCTCCAGGATCCGACCGACGGTGGCCATCACCTTCGCATCGATGTCCGGCCTCTCGTGCTTCCACTGCGCGACCGCACGCTCCGCTCGATCCATGGATTTCGCTCCAAGCTGATTTTCTCGACGCAAAGATAACAGCTTGCTTTCAGTTGGTGAAGGCGCTATTTTACTTGATATCAAGATACTTTATGTCGAGTAAATATGAAGCTCAGAGGCAGCCATACCGCAGCGACGATGTGTGCGATCGTCGCGTTGGCCATCAACCTTCGCCCTGTCATGGCCACGGTCGGTCCGTTGCTGGACCAGATCCAAGCGGCGACAGGCCTCGGTCACTCGGCCGCCAGCCTGATGACGACCTTGCCGATTGCCGTCATGGGCCTGGGTGCTTTGCTGGGTGGAGCGCTGCAGCGCCGCGGCCGCGAGCGCGCCTATGTGGCGTTCGCTATCGCAATCATCGCGGCTGCCTGCGGCGCGCGGGCGCTGCTGAACACGGGTTCAGGTCTGCTGATGACCGCGCTCGCTGCGGGAGTCGGCATTTCGCTCGTGCAAACGCTGCTCCCCGGATTCATCAAACGCACATGGGGCCAGCGAGCAGGGCGTGCGATGGGCCTGTACGTCACTGGCATCATGGGCGGCGCCGCGCTGGCTGCGGCCATGGCAGCCCGGCTTGCCGATCTGTTCGGCTGGTCTAGCGCTCTGGCTATCTGGTCGCTGCCTGCGTTGTTTGCATTGCCGCTATGGTTATCGTCCGTACCGAGGCCAGCGGAGCCGGACCTGACGGACGATCCGCGCGGTACAAGGGCCGAGCCGGTATGGCGCAAATTGCGCGCATGGGAGTTGATGCTCTTCTTCGGTGTGGGCACCGGCGCCTACACGCTCGTGCTCGCATGGTTGCCGCCGTTCTATATCGAGCTCGGTTGGAGTCGCGCCCAAGCGGGCGATCTGCTGGCCGCAGTTACCGTTGCCGAAGTGATCGCAGGGCTGGCCGTGTCGAAATGGGTCGACGCGATACCGGACAGACGGCAACCGTTGCTGCTTGTGCTCGCGATGCTGCTCGGCGGCCTCATCTGTTTGCGCCTCGCCCCGCAATCGTTGGCATTACTTGCCAGTTCGCTATTGGGCTTTGGCATCGGCGCGCTCTTTCCCCTGTCCTTGATCGTAACCCTCGACCATGCCGACGACCCGACACGCGCCGGAGAACTAGCGGCATTCGTGCAGGGCGGCGGCTATCTCGTGGCCAGCCTGGCACCGCTTGGAGCGGGTGCCATCCGAGACCGCTTCGCCGATCTGTCCTGTGCCTGGATGGTGATGGCGTGCGGTACGGTCTTCCTTGCCCTGCTGTGCATGCGCTTTTCTCCGGGCACGTCTTTGAAATTCGTGCGAACGCGTTCCTGACATCGGCCTCGCGTGCTATTTCCCCCCATCCAGGTATTGCCATTCGAATCCGTTCGAGCTTGCATGCACGGTCCCGCAAGACGTTTCCGGAAAGTGCGCGGGGAACACAATCGCACCCGTTGTCGCCGCTCGTTCAAGCAGCCATTGCCTCGATGCGCGCGCTTGCGCCTGATCCAGACAGAACGTCGAATTCCACTGCGGACGATAGACTTGCAGCGGACTGTGCATCACGTCTCCAGAAAACAACGCCGTCTGCCCCCGCGAACGAATTTCGATGGCCATGTGTCCGATACTGTGGCCCGGTGTGGGCAAGAAGCGGATACCGTCCACGATCTCCTCGCCTTCATCGGCTACGACACGCGTCTGCCCGGCTTCAATGAGCGGCAGCACGCTGTCCTCGAACACCATGCGTCTGGGTTCTCCTTGCGGCGTCGCGAAGTAGTCGCGTTCGCGTTGACCGAACACGTAGCTCGCCTTCGGAAACACGGGTGTCCAGCGGTCGGTTTGCCAATGCGTGTTCCATCCGACGTGGTCGACATGCAAATGCGTAAGCAACACATAGTCGACCTGTTCGCGCTGGAAGCCCGCCGCCTCGAAGCGCTCGAGCACAGGGTTGTCGAGCTGATCGAACAGCGCGCTGAACGGCCGCGACTTGCCGTTTCCGATCCCCGTATCGACGACGACGGTCAGACCGCCCACTTCCACGACCCACAGATGCGTCTTCATTGTGACGCGCTGATTCGTGAGATCGAGGCTCGCCGTCGAACAATATTCCTCCAAGGCTCGGCCGCTCGCGGAATCCCAATCGGGAAACAACACATCGGGAGCAAGGGCGAACGTCGTTTCATCGACCCGGGTGATCGTTGCGTCGCCCACACGATGCGTATTAGAGGCGTTCTTTGCGTAAGTCATAGTGCTTCTCTCCGGTTGCGGCCCGCGTATGCGCGACAGGAACGCGTCGCATGGCCATTGCATACAGCACACTGCCGATCAGTGCGCAAAGCCCCCCGGTCACCGCCAGCGCTACGCCCAGGCTGTTGCCGGTGTGTCCCAGGTGCTCGTTCAGGTAGCCGACCGCCAGCGGCCCGACGCCGCCGCTGATTGCGTTCGTCATGAAGACGAGCAACGCGAGCGAGCGGCCCCGCATGCGGTTAGGCACCGCAATCTGCAGCGGTACCGGCGCAAGACCCATCGCCACGCTTGCGGTGAACGCACAGACACCATACAGCGCGACGGCGAACGTGCTGTCGTCGACAAGCGGCATCGCGATCGCGGCCGGTATCAGTGTAGCAACGGCGCCGGCCGAAAAGCTCAGCACGCTGCGCAGCGTATTCGCGTCAGTGACGCGCGCAGAAAGCATGCCGGCGCACGCGACACCGAGCGTCCCGCCGATCATGTAAGCCGGTGCAGCCATCTGGCCGACGTCCTTGGGCCCGAGGTGGAAGTGCCGCATCAGCAACGTCGGCACCCACGCAGAGTGCGAATAGAACACCGTGATCAACGCAACGTAGGCCGCGAAGTAAGGCAGACAAAAGCGATTGCGCACGAACAGTTCGACGACGACATCGCGCATGGACGGCATCGCATCCGCTGCATCGGCCGCGTGATGGCGCGTTTCCCGACGAGCCGGTTCGCGTACCGAGAACGCGACCAGAGCGGCGAGCACGATACCCGGCAGCCCGACCACGACGAACACCATCTGCCACGGTTCGATCCCATGCGCCGCAAGCCATGCACTGTTCTCGCCATGCGCGGCGGATAACAGCGCGCCGCCGCCGAACAGTGCAACGCCGCCACCTACATAAGGTCCGAGCATGAAGACGCTGCTTGCACGCGCGACGCGCCGGGGCGTGAAGATGTCGCTGAAAATCGATAGTGCAGCGGGGCTCAGGGCCGCCTCGGCGACGGCCGTTCCGGCACGGGCAGCGAGCAGTTCGGCGAAGTTCGAAGCGAAGCCGCATGCCATGGTCGAGACCGCCCAGATCGCAATGCAAGCAGCGATCAGCTTGACCCGATTGGTTCGATCGACGAGCCGTGCGACGAACACACCGGCCGTCGCATAACACATCGTGAACGAAAGACCCTGCAACAATCCGATTTGCGTATCGGTCAGCACAAGCGATTGCTTGATCGGCTGCACCAGAATGCTGACGACCTGCCGGTCCAGATACGAAAAGGCAAAGCAAACGAAAAACAGCAGGACGATGTAGACCGGATGTCGCACGTCGGTGGCGGCAGGCCAGGTTTCATCCGGCTCGGTCAATGCGGAAAAGGCGCTCATACACTGTCTCCTGATAGGGAACTGAACTGTTCGTCCGTCGCCGTGGTTCTCGTTGTTCTCGGATTCAATCGACGGTTGTTTCCGCGGCGAGTAATGCGAGGCAGTCGCCCGGCTCCACGCGCGCGAAGGTTCGGACGCACATGACAATGCCGTGGGCGCGGAAGCGAATTTCGAGCGGCGCTTGCCAGGGGCGATGCGGATCGAACAAGCGCCCGGCGAGTTGCCCTTCGGTTACGCGATCGCCCAGCGCGAACGCCGGTTCGAACACGCCGGCAATCGGCGAATACAGATAGTGATGTGCCCCCTCCACGCGAAGAAATCGCGTCTCGCCCAAGGGCGATGGAGGCACTTCCTGTGTCATGCCCAACTGGTGGAGGACGCGGGCGAGCCCCTTCTCGACGATCGACAGATTGGCCGCATCGCAGCCGGCATGGCCGCCGAATTCGCCGCACAGGAAGAGCTTCCCGTGACGTTCGGCGGCCGCCGCAAAGGTGCGGTCTTCGCCGAGCAGGTCCATGATCATCGTGTTCGGCGCTCCGAAGGCACGCACGAGGTCGAGGTAGCGTGCCCGCCGTTCGCCCTCTGCGGGCGGCGATGCGAGCAGCGTCGGCGCATGTTCGAACGACGCGCCGCCGGCATGAAAGTCGATGACGATATCGCTGCGCGCAAGAAGCTCCGTCTCTACGTAGTGCGCGATCATCTCGGTCGGTTGCCCATTGCGGGCCCCGGGGAATAGCCGATTCAGGTTGCCGCGATCGATCGGCGAAGTGCGCGAGCCGTTGATGAAAGCCGGGAAATTCAGCGCGGGAATGACGATGAGGCGGCCGCGGATCTTCATCGAAGGCAGCCGCTGCAACAGCTTGAAGAGCGCGACAGGGCCTTCATATTCGTCGCCGTGATTGCCGCCTGTCAGCAAAACGGTCGGGCCCGTGCCCGCGCCGGCGTTCAGTACGGCAAGCGGGATCGGGATGTGCCCGTAGGCCGACCGGTCGTGCGACCAGGGCAGTCGAAGCGTCCCGGTCTGAAAACCTGTGCGATCGAAATCGACGTCAGTGGCGATGAGCGAGGGGAGATTGGGCATGATGCGATCGGTAAGGAGCGAGGCGTGCCTCGGTTGTCCTTACTATCGTCGACGATAAACCGCCTGCCCAATGCCGTTTTTTGCTCGCCTGATGCTTTCAAGGCATCGCGGCTACCGCCGGCCGCGTCGACGGATCTAAGCCGGACGCCGCCTAACGGAGATGCTCGACGAACCGATTCAGCGCCACGTTTGTGCCGTTCGCGGCGTAGCAGAACTCGAGCGACAGCGGCACAGACAAATCTGCCAGATCGACGAAGCGCACGCGGGCCGGCGGCCGATCGCGATTCGCTGCATTGACGATCGCCGCGCCCATCCCCGCTGACACCAGCGAAAGAATGGCTGTCTCGGTGCTCGCTTCCTGTCGAATGTCGAGCGTCAGGCCGCGCTCGGCGCACGCCGACAACAGCCGGTCGTAGTACGCTGGATAGACGCGGCGCGGAAACGCGATAAACGGCACGCCGAAGAGCTGTGCCGTCGAGACCGCCCCGGCGTTGCCGAGCGGCCACGCGTCAGGCACGGCCAGCACGACGTTCTGTTCGAGCATGGGCACGCTCGCGATGCCTTCGGGCAGCACGCTGACGCGATAGCAGAAGCCGCCGTCGAGTCGCCCCGCTGAAATTGCATCGAGTTGTTCCGGTGTGTTCATCGGCTGCAGTTCGAGCGCCAATTGCGGCACGGCCTGTTCGAATGCACGCAACGCGGTCGAGACAATGCCGCTCCACGCTGCGTTTTCGACGAACCCGATACGCAAACGGCCGTGCAAGCCGGAAGCGATTTGCCGGGCGAGACGATTCGCGGCGTCGACGCGGGCCAGGATGTCTCGCGCTTCGGTCAGGTAGGCCGCGCCGGCCGCGGTGAGCACGAGGCCACGGGGTGTGCGTTCGAACAACGCCGCACCGATGGCCTCTTCGAGGTCTTGAATTTGCCGGGAAATGGCCGGCTGCGTCACGTGCAGCTGTTCGGAAGCCGCACGCACGCTGCGCAATTCTGCCACCGCGACGAAATAGCGAAGATGCCGGAGTTCCATGGCGATAGGGAACCAGGAAGTGGGAGTGCCATCGTAAACCATTGCAAGCGCCGCACGGTTGCTCTGAGGAATCCAACGTAGGCGGGCATGCGGCACGTGAAATTGGCGTTCAGCCGCAGAAACGGCACGCTTGGTATGACCTTTGCGACGCTACGGCGTCTCCGACGAACGCTGCTGTCGGAACTCGGGCGGCGCGAAGGCCTGTTCGATTGGATTACCGCGCTCGCCGTCGATCGCGCGAGGGGCTCGCCGCGCAGGCTGTTCGTTCTCGTTAGGGCTGCCGACGGCAATGCTAGGCATCCTGACGGCGATCGTCGTCTTGGTGAAGGAACGACAGTCGCCGGTCGAACTCGTCGGCAACATCTCATGGAGCGTGCTGCCGCTCGTGGCCGGATTGTTCCTGATGGTCGAAATGCTCGCGCGAACGGGTGTCATCGATGGACTCGTGCACCCGCTTGGCCTGGCTGCGAAACAGGATGAGGTCGTCACGGCGGGCGTGTGCGGGGTCGTCGTGGCGCTCGGCAGCAACGCGATCAATAACCTCCCGGCCGGGCTGATCGCGAGTGCGACTGCCATGCAGGCGCACAGCCCGGAACGCATCGTCGATGCGCTGCTCATCGGTGTCGATCTCGGTCCAAACCTGTCGACCACGGGCTCGCTCGCAACGATTCTCTGGCTCTCCGCCATTCGTCGCGAAGGCGAGGAGGTCAGCTTCATGCGGTTCTTGAAGGTCGGAGCGATGGTTATGCTTCCGGCACTCGTCCTCGCGCTTGGCGCTCGGTTGTCGATCGGACATTGATCGGTGCTCGCAAAATGTCGGCGATCACGCGCACGCCCGCATCGATCTCGGCTTCGTTCCAGGCGGCGAAGCCGAGAAACAGCCCGTGCCGGGGCGCGTTTCCATCGAAGTAGTGCTGCGACAGCGGACGCCCGACGACGCCGGCGTTTGCGAGGCGGCGGCAGACCTCATGATCGTCACGATGCGGCGCGAGATGGGCCACAAGTTGCATCCCGCCATCGGGCGGCGAGAAGGTCAGCTCGGTCCCGAGCGACTTCAATGCGTGGCATAGGTGGTCGCGCCGTGCGTGATAGATCCGTGTCGTCTTGCGGATATGAGCCGCATAGTGCCCTTCGCCGATGAAGTCCGCCAAGGCATCCTGCAGCGTCATGCTGACAATCTGGCCCGCGTGCCGTTGCGCCTTGGCGAATACGTCGACGAACGGCCGGGGCACGACAACGTAGCCTACGCGAATGTCCGCGTGCAGCGATTTCGAAAACGTTCCGACATAGAAGACGCTGTTTGCGTTGTCGGAACCCTGCAACGCCGCGACAGGCCGTCCTTCGTAGTGAAATTCGCTGTCGTAGTCGTCCTCGATAACCCGGGCGCCGACGCTTGCGGCAAACCTGAGGAGTGCTCGCCGTCGCGGCGCGGGCATCAGCAATCCGGTCGGATGCTGATGCGCCGGCGTCACGAATATCAAACGCGGGGTATCGGCGATTGCTTCGAAAGCCATCCCGCTCTCATCGAGCCCAATGCCGCGAACCGTGGCGCCGGCTGCTTCGAGCGCCACGCGGCCGTTGCGCCCATC
>CBJMQH010000177.1:0-9750 GCA_966431825.1 uncultured Trinickia sp. | reverse complement strand
CTGCGATTCGCCTGCGATTCTCCTGCAAACGCTTGCTTCAAATTGTCTTCGGTCTTGGAGCCTTTCAACTGTGTCATCTGAGCCTCCTTTAACGGACCCGGCCGAAGCGCAGCGTTGACGCACGGCCGATTCGTCTGTTTGTTCGTGAGCGGGAAAACGTCGCACGACACCGCACGCGCCATCGCCAGGGTGCCGTATTTCAATCTAGGCCGCGCGCCGACAGTTCCCCAATTGGCAATTCCTATGTGGGCGATAGCGCAAGGCTTGCGGCCGCGGAGTCTGGCATTCCTGCCAGTTTCGGCCGCCGGCCGCCGCAGATAGATTGCGCCATATCGCCGGGGTGCCACGGCACCAACCAGGTTATCGAAGCGCATGGCCTACGGCCTTCGAGGATCCGCCAATAATTCGTTCTACTAAGGAGATCGATCGTGATCATCGAATTGGCTGCGAGCCCCCCTCACACCGGCAGGCTGATCCGCCACGGCACGCGCCGCTGCGTGCGTGCCATTTTGGAGGGGCTCGACGACAGGCTGCTCGTTTGCATCGAGCCGCGCATGCCCCTGGCCGATGCCACAGCCGCCGGTCGCCGGATTGCAGCTTGGCGCGCCGCCTACTGCGACGAACTCGAAGTGCTTGCCTTTGTACGATCGAGCCATGGCGACGAGACCGATTGCGAGGCCGCGCATGCCTGCCGCGCGGTCGCTCGCTGCTGGCATCGGTTGGGATTGCCGCTCGTCGTCGGCCTTGCATCGGCGCGGCCTGCCGAGCGAAAAAGCGGCCGCACCGCACCGGAGATCGAGCAATGGACATGGCCCGAGAACGACGTGCGATTGCTGCTGAGCGAGCGCCATCCATCCGCCGATCTGTTGCTCGCTCGCGGCGACCGGCAGCGAACGGACGATGCGCGGACGTTCACGCCCGGGGCGCCGCGGCTCGCGCTCGGCTGTGGCGAGCCGTACGACGCATGCATGCAGGCCGCCCTCGTCGAGCAACTAGCAGCAGACTGCGCGTGTGGGCTCGCGCAGTCGTGTGGGATCGTGATCGCGTGGTGCGCCGATCAAAGCGCAGCTGCAACGGCATCGCACGATCACCCGCTGCTCTCGGCACTCGCAGAGGGCGTGCGCTATCGAAGGCTCGCGCACGCGAACCGGCAGCAGGCGCCGCTGCGCTCGCTCTTACATTGCTGCGACTGAATGCCGTCGATTCCTGCGCGGGCCGATGCGAACGAAGATCTCATCTGCCTCATTCGGAAGCGCTGTCCTTATCGACGACGACCTGCGGCATGCTGCGCAGTTCAGCCAGCATCGTGTTCTTATAGGTGCCATAGACCGTTCCGTCCGGCGCCTGTACCACGGCCATCGGTTCGGCCACCGAACCTTTTCCCTTGATTCGCGCCGGCTGCCCTTGCGCCGGAGAGAAAACGAGGGCCCCCGGATACTTCTCGCGCAGGCCGCGGCCGGCCGAAGCAACGTCGGTTCCCATCGCGTAGACGACGTCTCCCAGGCTGAAGGCTTGCAACAACTCGCCCGACTCGAACGCTACGAGCTTGTGCTGCCTGTCGAGCCTGATATCGGGGTGGGCCACCGGCACGCCATGCAGTTTGAACGTGCTGTTGTGCGGGATTTCAATGCGCCAGAAGTCGTTATCGCGCAAGCCATCGCCGTAGGTCGTGGTGTAGCGCATCACCGTCGAGCCAGCCGGCACCGCTTCGTCGGCCACCCTATTGCCGGCTGCCAGGTTGCACCCGTCGAGCGCCTTCTCGTCGGCATGCCCGCGCAACACGACTCTGATCGGCTCGCTCGTGCCGCACACCCAACCATCGACGGTCTGGGGTTCGGCCGCGGTGATCGCCAGCTCGATCAGCTTGGCCCGCGGTTGCCCTGACGTCTGATCTGAATCGTCGCGCGACGACACCATGACGGCACGGGCCAGCACGCCGTAGACGCGCACCGGGCCGGGAAATTCGGCCGCCTCGGGCATCGATCGATCACGGCCTGGCGCGAACGACAACTTCGTACCGACAGGCATGTCTATTCCAACCAGCCGAGTCGACGTCGCCAAAGTCGGATGCAAGGCAGCATCCTCGCGTGCGTGTTCGCGTTCGATCTGCCACATGCCGAAACACAGCGCAACGAAGAAGCTGCTGACGATGCACAGCCCGGTCATCAACGGCACGGTAAGCCGCCAACGCCTGCGGAAGGCGCGACGCACGTCGGCGACCGACGCCAGCGCAACGGCCCAGCCAAGCACGGCAATCGTCGCGAAGATCGAGGCGAAGAAAAGAAGAACGAACGTACCGGAGAATAACGGCGCTGGGATCATCGATATGGCTCTGCTGGGCTCTGCTGGGCGCGCTTGGACGCGAACGGCCTCTTCGTCTTTGCTTGCGGGCGATGTCACCCGCAAGCGTCGAGGGGCCGACGATTATAGAGACTCCCGCGAGACGCATCCGAATATCGGTGCAACGGACGCACGTCGAACGTGGGCCGCCCCTGTCGAAAACCGCGAGTTTCTGTCCCTTCCGCGCGAGCCTTGCCAGTTGGCGATCCCTGTCTATACTTCATACGAGTTCGATTAAATCGAACTGCAGGCTCATCTGCCGACGGTCGTCAGGTCGCCGAACCGATCGTCCGTACGATGCGCCACCGACATGCGTGCGCTGCCGGGCCGCTCACGTGTCGTCGCGTCAGAACCGACTGTATTCGATCTCCTGCGTTGCTCAGCGCAGCGCGGACTTGAACCGAGGAGACGCACATGGCGGAGCAACTCGAGCAACGGGAATCGGCAGCACTGATGCGGCAAATGGGGCTCAACGACGGCGCGATCGAGCGCCGCAAGAGGCTCGTCGGGATCGAACACGGCGACCTGTCGCTGATCGCGGCCATCAAACCCCTCGTCATGCGTCGAATCGACGATTACCCGGCCGCCTTCTTCGAACACCTGAGCGGACTCGAGGAAGCCCGTCCGCTCATCGATAACCGCGCACTGCACGAGAAGGCGAAACGCCTGGAAATCGAGCACGTACGGGGGCTCGTTTCGGGCGAATACGGTGCCAAATACGTCGAGCAGCGGCTCGAACTCGGTTTGCTCTACGCGGCGGCCGGGCTCGAAACCCGGGTCTTTCTCGGCGCTTTCCACCAGATGCTGCGGCTTGTCGGACGCGATGTCGTCAAGCACAACGATCACGGATCGGTCGACTCGTTCGATGCCTTCATGTCGCTGAAAAAGGTTGCCTTCTTCGATCTGGGACTCATCGTCGATGTCCTCGTCTTCGAGCGCGAACGTGTCATCCGACAGCAGCAAGAGGCGATCCGCGAACTCTCGACGCCGGTGCTCCAATTGCGCGATCGTCTGCTTCTGTTGCCGATCATCGGCGTAATCGATACTTACCGCGCCAGACTCATCACGGAGAGCCTGCTCGACGCGATCCGCGCCCGCCGGGCCAAAGTCGTCGTCATGGATATCACCGGCGTCGCAACGATCGATTCGCGCGTAGCCAATCACATTCTGCAAACTGTTACGGCCGCTCGGCTCATGGGCGCGCAGGTCATCGTCACCGGCATCACCGCCCCGGTCGCGCAGTCGCTCGTGGCCCTCGGCATCGAACTCGGCCGGCTCGACACCGTCGGCGATCTGCAAGGCGGTATCGAGGAGGCCGAACAACACCTCGGCTATCGGGTCGTCCATCGCGATGCGTTCGACGCGCGCGTCAACTGAGCGAGCCGATATTGTGTCCGTTCCCATTCTGAAACAAGGCGATGTGCTCATCGCTACGATCCAGACAGCCCTATCGGACCAGGATCTGATCCAGTTGCGCGAAGACTTCGCGGCCAAGATCGGCCGGCTGCGCGTGCGCGGCGTCGTTATCGACGTCACGGCACTCGATGTGCTCGATTCGTTCGCCACGCGAACGGTGCGCGGCATTGCTTACGTGGCCCGGCTGCGCGGCGCAACGACGGTCGTCGTCGGCATTCAGCCCGAAGTCGCGTTCGCGATGGTGCAACTCGGGTTGTCGCTCGAGGGCGTGGCCACCGCACTCGACCTCGAAGAGGGACTCGCGTGTCTGCGCGACACGCCCAAGGGGGGCGAGGCGTATGTCAGCTGAAATTCGCGTTCCGATCGAGCGCGAAGAAGACGTGGTCGTCGCTCGACAGAAGGGGCGGGAACTTGCGGCGGCGGCCGGTTTCTCAGTCACGGATCGCACGATCATCGCACTCGCGATCTCCGAGATCGCACGCAACATCGTCAGTTATGCCTATCGCGGCGAGCTGACGCTGCAACAGCTCGACGACGGCATACGCACAGGCATCCTCATCATCGCCGAAGACGAGGGCCCGGGCATCCCCGATATCGAACTCGCGATGCGCGACGGCTATTCGACGGCCAAGAGCCTCGGCGTCGGGCTGCCCGGCACGAAGCGCATCATGGATGAGTTCGAACTGACGTCCACGCCGGGCAAGGGCACGAAAGTCACGATGAAACGGTGGCTGCGATGACGGCGCCGCCCAATCCTTCGTCGCTGCACGACCCGCCTATCATCGAATGGGGATGGGCAGGCCGTGCGCTCGACGGACCCTCCGGCGATCTTCATGTCGTGGTCGAGTTCGACGGCGGTGCCGTCGTTGCATTGCTCGACGGCCTCGGGCACGGCATAAAAGCGGCCACCGCAGCGAGCGCCGCGGCCCCCGTCATCGAAGCCTATGCGCGCGAACCGGTCCTCGCACTCGTGCAGCGATGTCACGAGGCGTTGCGCGGCACGCGCGGGGCCGTCATGACCGTCGCGTCGTTCGATGGGGCGCAAGCATCGATGACCTGGGCCGGCGTCGGCAACGTCGACGGCGTACTGCTGCGTGCGCGCGGCAACGCGGACCGGCAGAACCGCGGCATATCGACACGCGGCGGCGTGGTCGGCTACCGGCTGCCGCCGCTGCACGAGGAAAGCCTGACGGTTGGCCCCGGCGATACGCTCGTCATGGTCACCGACGGCATTCAAAGCAGCTTCAACGTCGACCTCGGTACGCAATTGAGCCCGCAGGAGCTTGCCGAATCGATCCTGATTCGATACGGGAAGAGCACGGACGATGCTCACGTCGTAGTGGCGCGCTATCTCGGAGTCACCCGATGATGACACCGCTCGACGCACTTCGTGACGAGTATGCCGGTAGGCTTCGCGCGTATATCGAGCGTGGGGACGAGGAAGGGTTGACGCATGCCTATGAGCTCGGCCGGCGCGCGCTCACGGCCGGTTGGGGCTTGCTCGATATGACCGCGCTTCATCAAGCCGCGCTGCAGTCGATCGTGCGGACCGCCGCGCCGGGCGACCAGGGACGCGCGCTCGATGCCACGGCGATGTTCTTCAACGAGCTGCTGGCCCCATTCGAGATGTCCATCGAAGGCTACCGCGCTGCACTCAGCGCCAGCGAGGAACGCTTTCAGCTTGCCGTCAGCGGCGCGACGGCCGGGCTCTGGGACTGGAATCCACAAACCGATGCGATCTATTTCTCGCCCTACTTCAAGCACATCATGGGCTATGAGGACAACGAACTGCCTAACGAGCGCGCGGCGCTGCTTGCCGCGATTCATCCCGACGATCTCGAACGCGTCAAACACGCCACGACGATGCATCTCGAACAACGGCAGCCCTACGACGTGGAGTTCCGGGTGCGCACGAAATCCGGCGATTTCCGTTGGGTTCAATCGCGCGCTCAAGCCTTATGGAACAAGGCCGCCCAAGCGCACCGGATGGTCGGCTGGATCGTGGACATCACGGACCGCAAACATGACGAAGAGGCACTGCGCCACTCGCGCGAAGAGCTCAGACGTCTGTCGGCGCACATCCAGCAGATCCGCGAAGAGGAAAAAGCGCGCATCGCACGCGAACTGCACGACGACCTGGGTCAACAACTGACGGCGCTGAAAATGGCCGTAACGATTTCGGCGCGCGATGCCGGCGGCACGCAGGGGACATCGGCGCAATCGGTTCAGGCCACCTGCGCGATGATCGACGAACTCGTGGACTCCGTGCGCCGGATCGCGGCAGACCTGCATCCGGCGATTCTCGATGACCTCGGTCTGATTCCAGCGATCGACGCGCTGATCGACGAATTCATGACACGGTACGGCATTCATGTCGTGCGCCACATCGAAGACGACACGATCCAGTTCAATCGACCGTGCCGTATCGAATTATTCCGGATCATTCAGGAAGCGCTCACGAACGTAGCCCGCCATTCGAATGCGAGCGAAGTCGTGCTCGACCTGCTGCGTGCCGACCCGCACTGCGTCGTGCGCATCGCCGACAACGGCAAAGGCATCGCCTACGATGTGCGGCAGGGTCGGCATTCGTTCGGCCTGCTCGGGATGCGCGAACGCGCAGCGCTGCTCGGCGGCGAGTTGAGAATACAGACAGCACCCGGCGCCGGCTTCACGCTGACGGCGACGATCCCGCTCGCAGCGATCGAAGCCAAGAACGAAATCACGTGAAGGACGGCTACGACGACCAAAGGGGTTTATCGCTGTCGCACCATTGCGTGAGCTTGACCGTCACGCCGGCGCCGGGCGCCGACTCGATCTCGAACGCGTCGACGAGGTTGCGCGCTCCCGAGAGGCCCATCCCCAAGCCATCCCCCGTCGAGTAACCGTCTTCCATCGCGCGCGCGATATCGGCAATGCCGGGCCCTTCGTCGCGCGCAATCACGACAACGCCGTGCTTGCGCCCGTCGGACACGGGTCGGCACCACAGTTCGCCACGGCCCGCATGAACGACGATATTGCGTGCGATTTCGGTCACCGCGGTTGCGAGCGCCCCTGTGCGCACCTGCGACAGCCCTTGAAGTTCACCCATTCCGCGCACGACGCGTCGTGCCCAGGCGACGTCAGATTCGCCGTGCACGAAGATTCGAACGCCATCCTCGACACCGGAATGTACAGTCATGGTCCGAGCCCTGCGAGATATGCGGTTCGTCATGCGCTCGACGCGCGAGGCGCCACTGCTGGCAATCGTAGCATCGCGTGCGCCCGGCCGGTAGCGTCAGCGCGCCGCTTCGGAACCGGCCGTCGTGTCGAGCGGGAGATAGCGCGAGAGCGCACGCATTTGCGCCTTCGGCACCGGTTTGCAATAAAGAAAGCCTTGAGCCACGTGGCAACCGTTCGCATCGAGAAATGCCGCCTGCTGTGCCGTCTCGACGCCTTCGGCCACCACCTGCTGACCGAGCGATCTTGCGATCGACAAAATGGCCTTGACGAGCTCTGCATGACGCCTGTCGGTGGTCACGCGCTGTACGAACGCCTTGTCGATCTTCAGGGTATCGATGGGGAACTGCGTGAGATAGCTGAGCGACGAGTAGCCGGTGCCGAAATCGTCGATCGCGATCGTGAGACCCATTGCCCTGAACGCGGACAGCGTGCCCAGGATCGCTTCGTCGTCCTCGAGCAGCAGGCTTTCGGTGATCTCGAGTTCCAGCCATTC
Organism: uncultured Trinickia sp.; assembly: GCA_966431825.1. Lineage (GTDB taxonomy): Bacteria > Pseudomonadota > Gammaproteobacteria > Burkholderiales > Burkholderiaceae > Trinickia. The sequence goes on along the minus strand of CBJMQH010000177.1, from coordinate 2,282 downwards.
CGGGCGGCACTGGGTTTCCTCGAGGATCGCGCTCACCGTCGAAATCAAGTCATGGTTCTGGAACTGCCGGGCCGACAGGTTCACAGCGACCTTGTGAATGTCGCGGGCGCCCGCATTCCATTCGGCTGCACAACGGCTTGCCTCACGCAGCACCCAGTCGCCGAGATCGGTAATCAAGCCGGCTTCCTCGGCAATCGGAATGAAGCGGTCCGGCGACACGAAGCCGATGCCCGGGCGGTGCCACCTGAGCAAAGCCTCGGAGCCGATCACCTCGCGATCGCGTAACGAGACCTTCGGCTGATAGTACAGCTCCAGCTCGCCGCGCTCGATCGCGCCGCGCAGGGCGGCCTTCAACTGCAGGCGCGCCGCCGCGTCGGCCGTCAGCTCGCGCGAGTAGAACCGGAAGCCGCGCCGGCCCGAGCGCTTGGCGCAATACATGGCAGAGTCGGCGTACTTCAGCAGATCGTCCGCGTCGGGACTGTCCGCCGGGTAAACGGCGACGCCGACGCTGCATGTGATAAAGACCTCTTTGCCGCTCAATACGAAACGTTCGTCGAAGCGCTCGACGATGCCACGCACGATGCGCTCGAGCACGGCCCGTTCGCTGACGTCGGGAAGCACGATCGCAAACTCGTCGCCACCGAAACGCGCGACCGTGTCGCACGGACGTACCGCGGCACGCAGACGCGCGGCCGCATCGCGCAGCAACGCATCGCCGGCTGCGTGGCCCATCGTATCGTTGACGCCCTTGAACTGGTCCATGTCGATCATCGCGACGCCGACCGACGTCTCGGGTGCCGCCTCGGCGACGGTGCGCTTCAAGCGCTCGTTGAAGAACACCCGATTGGGCAGCAGCGTCAGCGGATCGCGGTAGATCATGTGCCGGATCTGCTGCTCCATCTTCTTCATTGCTTCGAAGAGCTGACCGATTTCGTCGCGCGACTCGACGGTGATCTGATTCTCGAGCTTGCCCGACGCGATGTCGTTCGCCACGCCGGCCGCCCGGCGCAGCGGTCCCAGTATCGAGCGCAAGATCGCAACCGATACCGCGATCGCAATCAGGACATTGGCAATGACCAACGCAAGAGAGAGTTCGCTGATTCGGGTAGCCGTTGCCGTGCTGTCTTCGGAGGCGTGTTTCGCCTTCTCGAGCCGCAGTACGACATCGGCCCGCAACACCTTCGTGAGATTCGCCGCGATGACGGCCCCGCGGTTGACCGCAGACGTGCCCGCATCGAAGTCACCCGCTTCGAACGCCGAAATGGCCTCGAGCGCAAGGCGCCGGTTGTCTGCGATCAATTGCTCCAGATGATCGCCGAGCACGCGTTCTGGCCCGTCCTTGTCGATCTCCGGGTAATAGGAAGCCCATTCCCGGTCGGCGATCGCGAGGTCCGATCGTATACCCGGTGCGAACTCGTCGACATCGGCAGGCAGACGCGTGGCTTGCAGCCGACGCAACGTCGCCCGACTGTTCAGTAATGCAATCGTCAAATTCGAAAGCTTCGCAAGCTGCTGCGTGTGCCGCGCATACATCGCGTTCACGCTCGCATCCATGCGCGCAACGCCGAATGTGCTGAACAGCCCGATCGCGACCATCGTCGCGGCACACAGGCTGAAGGCAAATATGACCTTGCGGTTAATCGTCGACAACGGTCCGTTCATCTTTTTACCGCCTTCTGACGGCGCATCCCCGGCGCGCAAAACCGCACTGCGTTGCCGCGCGTCGCGAAGAGGCTCTGGCTGTCGTCTTGCTCGCGCGGTGCTGTTTTCCTCTCCCAACTATCGGGAGCTTTTCTACCTGTGCTTTGAAGCTAGCCCCGCCTTTTCGGCATGGTCGTACAGGCGTGTATACGGCTGCGTCGGTGTCCGACTTGAGCGGTATTTGTACGGGAGATACCCTGAAACGGGCTAAAGGGATGATTCAGGCGCGTTCGATGCTGGGCAGCGATTCACGACCGCGCGGTCGGGTATTACTGCATCCCAACACATTACGAAGGAGCCCAGATGAATGCGGACGAGCTGGGCTAATTCCAATATGGCGGAAGCACGTACTGCCTCATCTTCCGACCGGGCGCGATTGCCGAGTTCGTACCGAAACCGCCCTACCACGACGAGCTCCCGCCACTGCATGTCAACAGCCCTCTGGCGACGGCTCGCCAGGTCGGGCTGCGCCTAGGCGAGCCCTGCCAACACCGCCACGACGATCGAACCGAGCACGATGACCGCGCCGATCGTCTTGCGCCGGTTCAGTTCGGTCCACAGCAAGACACCCGTCAACGAGA
>CBJMQH010000176.1:0-9855 GCA_966431825.1 uncultured Trinickia sp. | reverse complement strand
CCGGCGATGCCGGCCATTGCTAATTTGCGTTATGTCTGGCGCCCCCGGCCCGTGTCACGCGCACGTTGCGCGCATGAGTAAGTCAGGGCCGCATGTGCACGTGGGTGACAAAAGGATATCCATTCGACTAGGCATCCGGTGCGGCGCAGGCGTGCGACACTGCCGCTGCGAAAGTTGCCGGCGACGGTGGCCGACTTGCTGGCGGTACTGGGTGCCGAGGCGCAAGCCGAAGGTGAGACGGAGGGATAGCGATGGAAATGGTTAAAATGGCGCCATGCGAGACTGAGCTTAGGGGCCGAAAAATGGGAACGAGCTACGAGAAAGACGTGGTGGCATGGGCGAACGAACAGGCCGCGTTGTTGCGCGCGGGTAAGTTCTCGGCGCTGGACATCGAACACATCGCAGAGGAAATCGAGGACGTGGGTAAGAGCGAACAACGCGAATTGGCGAGCCGTATGGCCCTGCTGCTGGCTCACCTGCTCAAATGGCAGTATCAGCCGAAGCGTCGTGGTTCGAGCTGGCAGCGCACGATCAAGGAACAGAGACGAGCGCTTGTGGAACACCTCGATGAGACGCCGAGCTTGAAGCGCTCGCTGACCGATGAGCATTGGATCCGTAAGACTTGGGCCGATGCCGTGGCCAAAGCCGTCGAAGAAACGGACCTTGCCGTGTTCCCCGAAGCCTGTCCGTGGTCGATGGAGCAGGCGATGAATCTTGAGTTTCTGCCGGACTAAAGTCCGAGCCAATCGGATAGTGTTGAATATGCACGCCAGCCTTCGGGCTGGCTTTTTTACGGCCATTGCGTGGTACGGCGAGGCCGCTTCCTTCTTAGCTGCCCTTGGGCGGTCCTCACTCCCAGTCATTTCTATCGTCAACCGGCCGAAGCAATCGGCCGGTCAGCGTTTGCACGCCATGGATACCGAAGGATGCGCCTGACGGAGAGCGCGATTACGCGGCATTGACCAATTTGCGCAGCATGGCAATATGCTCTGGCCCAATCCCACAGCACCCGCCGACGATCCTCATGCTGCCACGTGAGAACCAGCCGTTCGCCCAATGCGCATACCCATGGGGATGAAGATCCTCGCGCAATGCTTCCAGCGTCGCATTCGCTTCGGCGTCCTTACGCTGCGGCGGAAACGCATTCGCGTAGACGCCTAGATCGAGGGTCACCCCCAACTGAGCGAGCCGAGCCTCGGCCGCCACGAGCGCCGGCTCCATCACTTCGGGCTGGCTGCAATTGAACAGCAACGATACGGCGCCCGCATCGAGCGCCGCGTCGACCGCCGCGGCAACAGGCTCACCGGAGCGCAACGACGGCGGCTCGCCCGCCCGTACATCGTCGGTCAGCGTAAAAGAAACCCAAAGCGGCTTGCCGTCGCCGCTGCGCTTTAGCGCCGCACTGACTGCGCGTACTTCCTCGGTCGCGCTCTGCGTCTCCGCGAGCCACAAATCAACCGAGGGAGAGAGCGCGCCGACAAGCACGTCCAACACACGCGCCGCTTCATCCGCATTAAAGAAATCCGGCCGATAAGAGCCACAGACAGGCGGCAAGGAGCCCGCTACGCGCACGGCGCGGCCCGCTGTTTTGGCTTCATCGGCAGCACCGCGTGCAAGCGTACCCGCAAGCGCTGCGAGTTGTCGTCCTTCGCTGTTGAAGCGTTCTTCTCCGAGATGGAACGGCACAACCGCATAACTATTGGTCGTTATCACGTCCGCGCCTGCGGCGATGAAGGCGTCGTGTACGCGTCGGACATGTTCGGGCGCTTCGATGAGCGCAAGGGCCGACCATTCGGGCTGTCGAAACGGCGCACCGCTGCGCGCAAGTTCGCGTCCCATACCACCATCGAGCAGGATGCGTCTGGTCATCGTGGGGGTCAGCTCCGCAATGAATGAAAGAGAAAGGGCGCAAAAGCGCGACGAATCGTCGATTGTAGGGACGCAGCGTTGTACCTGCTATATCGATTCATTTATTGCTAATGGGCTTTGATTATAAGCAGTGGGAAAAGCACCTGCAACGAAGCGGTCCGCGGCTCGAACCTCAGTACAGCCCCGAGGCTCATATTCCGCCGCGTCATAAGCGTCGGAGCTTTCGTTCGTTCCGTATAGATCGGTGATGCAATATCGTCGGTATCCCTGCATGTGGCAGACGCATGCGGACTGTCGGAAGAACCTGAACAAGAAGGGATCGCCTTCGCAAGGACTACAGAAGAATGAAACAGAACACATTGCGCACATGGGTTGGCATCGGGGCATCCGCCGCATTTTCTCTGCTTGTATCGAGCGCTGCGTTCGCCGCGCAACCCACACTACGCATCGGCATCGACGCCGAATCCTATCCGCCGTTTTTCTCTAAGGATGCTGCGGGCAACTGGTCCGGCTGGGAAATCGATCTGCTGAGGGCGACCTGCAACAAGTTGAACGTCACCTGCAAGCTGACCGACATCGCTTGGGACGGCCTCATTCCCTCTCTGCAAAACCAGAAGATCGACGCCATCTGGTCATCGATGACAATCACGGGCGAACGAAGGAAAGTCATCGATTTCACACGAGCCTATTATGAATCGCCGACCGTGCTGGTCGGTGCGAGGAGCGACCAGCAGCGCGTCGACTGCGCGGTGCCCGACACGTTTCGCGGCCGCGTGATCGGCGTGGAAGCCGGCACGAACTTCTCCGCATTCCTCGATGCGAAGTTCAAGCACATCGCGCAGATCAAGACCTTCGACAAGTTCGACAACGCGCTCGCTGACCTCTCGGCCGGGCGCGTCGACTACGTGCAGGAGGGCAAGGGGCTCTTTACCGCATTCCTCTCGTCGCCGGATGGCAAGGACTTCGAAATCAAGACGGTATGCGCGGACGACCCCGTGCTCGGACTCGGTATCGGCGCCGGCGTGCGGCGCGGCGACAAGCTTGCTGAACGGATCTCGGCGGCGATCGCGCAAGTGCAGGGCGACGGCACGTGGGATGCAATCACAGCAAAGTATCCGAGCCTCAAAGGCACCATCACGAAGGGGCAGTGAAGGCATGCCACCGAACGAGTCGCTGCTGCATCTGCTGTCGTTCGGACGCGGCGGCTATGGCCACGCGTTCGCAGCGGCGTTCGGATTGACGCTCGCTGTTTCAGCCGGGTCGTTCTCGATCGGGGCCGTGCTAGGCATGGCGGGTGCGCTTGGCAAGCTCTCGGCATCGCGTCTGGTGCGGGCGTCGGCCAAAGGCTACACGACCGTCGTGCGCGCGTTGCCCGAGTTGCTGCTGTTGCTCGTCGCGTTCTATGTGGGCGCCCCCGCGCTGGAAGCACTGTTGCGCCAAGCAGGAATAGCGCCTCCCGGGTTCGAGTTCGATCCGTTCGTTGTTGCAGTCGCCTCCCTTGGGTTCATTCAGGGCGCGTATATGACCGATATCTTCCGCGCGGCGATGATCGCGGTGCCGGCTGGCCAGATCGAAGCGGCCCGCGCCTTCGGCATGACGCGCAGGCAGGTGTTCGCACGCGTTGGGTTGCCGCTAGCCGCACGGCTTGCGCTACCCGGCATCGGCAACATATGGCTCAACGCAACCAAGGATGCCTCGTTCATCAGTGTCCTCGGCTCGTTCTCTGACTTGCTGAAGACGAGTGCAATGGCCGCGGGTGCCACGCGGCATTACTTCTTTTTCTACCTCGTGACTGCTGGACTTTTTCTCCTTCTGAGCATGGGTTCTATGGCCGTTTTCGCACAACTGGAGCGGCGCGCGAATCGCGGTAGGGTGCGCGTGGTCTGATATGCAAGAAGGGCTGTTTTCCCTCGATTTCCTGTGCAGCGAGGTGATGCCGAGGCTGCTGGCCGCGTTACCCGTCACCGTCGAGCTCACGCTTATTGCCGCTGTGGCGAGTCTTGCCGTCGGTGCGCCGCTCGCGCTGTGTCTTTGCTCGCGGCGTGCGCCGTTGCGCTGGCTGGCCGGCAGCTGGGTGCTGGTGATTCGCGGTACGCCGCTGCTCGTGCAAATTTATTTGCTCTACTACGGTTTCGGGCAGATGGTGCCGCGGGAATGGATGCGCGACAGCTGGGCATCGCCGCTATTGCGCGACGCCTTCTGGTACGCGGCCGTTGCGTTGAGCGTCAATGAGAGCACGTACGTCGCGACGGTGCTGCGCGGCGCGGTCGGCGCCGTCCCGCACGGCGAGATCGAGGCAGGAGAGGCCTTCGGCATGTCGCCTCGGACCGTCCTGGCACGGATCGTCGCGCCCCGGGCTTTTCGTCTGGCATTTCCTGCGCTCGTAGGAGAGGCGATCCTGCTTCTGAAGGCGACCGTACTCGCCTCCACAATCACGGTATTCGATGTGCTCGGCACCGCAAATGCGCTGCGCTTTGCTACGTTTCGGGCCTATGAACCGCTCGCCGGCGCCGCAATCGTCTATGTGGTGCTGATCGCAGCGGTGACCTGGGCAGCTGCGCCGATCGAGCGGCGGCTGAACCGTTACCTGTTGATTGCGGGTTGACTTGGCCCGTTGCCGCCAGATCGGCTCACCCGGGCCAATCCGCTCAAATGCCACCCGATCCGCCCGAACATGGTGACATTGAGCGCGGTGACAGCCGCGGAATTGAACCACCCCGACACGTCGCGACCGTACGGCCCAAACACTACATCGCTCCCCGCTACAACCACGAACGACGCGAGAAAGAACTTCCAGCCGACAGTGACGGACAGCGGCAGGTATCGCTGCAGGAACGACTCGCCACGGCGGCCGTTGCAACGATACAAATAAAGAAGACCACCAATCGTCGCAGCAAAAGTAAGCCAGACTCCTGCCAGCGTCCACGGAGCGACCGTCGGCGTGGGCAGCGACTCTGTGACGCTGAACTGGAGCCAGTCGAATGTGATGATGGCGAGGAAATAGAAAAACGTGGCGCGGTCGGATAGGTTCTGCTCGCTTAGCCTGAGTTTCACGTAGCGCGTGCTCCAGGCAAGGCGGTGATCGATGTGCATGGTCTGTCAAAGAGAAAATTTCAGCGTCGGACAACGCGCGTGTCGCCGCAAATGGCGCGGAGCTTTATACACCGGCGTCAAGGATGCAAGATTCTATCGAATAGAAGGCATTTTATTGCAGCCGTGATGCAACATCGCCGCTACCTCCATCGCCATGAACCGCAGCAGCGTGTAAACTCCCGCCTGACAAAACCGGTAACGACGAGCCGAATCGTTCCGTTTCCTGGCTCTCCGAATGAGAATCAAAACAATGTTTCGAAAGCCGTTGAGTACCATTGGGCTGTGTACGTTCATGCTGGCAGCCGGATTTTCTGCACCCGTATCGAGCTACGCGGCAGGCTGCAAAGCCCCGTCATTCGCCGACTATCCGGCTGTGCCGGAAAGCACGAAGCAGCAGCCCGCGGCTCGTCCCTCTCTGACCACCGCGAAATCGCGCCTCTTTCGCACGGCTATCCGGCAAGACTTCGCAGAGAAAGCCAACTTCGCAGGCCATTACCGGGTAACGACTTGGGGATGCGGAACGGACTGCCGCGATTTCGCGATTGCGGACAAGAACACGGGAAGCGTCTATACGATGCCCGGCGAGTCGAGCGTGAGCGGCGTGATGGGCAATGACGACGACCGTATCAGTTTCCGCCCGGACAGCAGGCTCTTCGTCGTAGCCGGATGCTTCAATGAAGATGAGGCGTGTCTGAATAATCCCAAAAAGCGCTTCTACGAATGGACAGGCAAGCGCTTACGCCTGATCCATCAATGCCCGCTGGAAGTGGTGCAGTTCGACTGAGCGCCGGTTCGCAATCGGACGCGAGCAAAAATCGAAAAACAACACCGAAAATCGCCGAAAGAGGTTGCCGTCCTCGAATTGGCGAGACAGCCAACATGCATCGAGAGATTCCACCCGCCGCGCCGTTCGCCAGCGCGGCTGATTCCATGAGCCCCGAGCACCGGGCCTTGTATGCCCGGCTCGCCACCTATGCATTCGACACGCCCGGTGCGCCGATGCCCTATAGCCGGCGCCTGGCCGAACGGGAAGGCTGGTCGGCGTCGTACACCGAAGCCGTCATCGCCGAGTACAAACGCTTCGCATTCCTTGCCGTCACAGGCGAGCATATGGCAGCGCCATCGAAAGCAATCGATGCGGCGTGGCACTTGCACCTCGAGTACACACGCGAGTACTGGGACGTCTTCTGCGCCGACGTCTTGCACAAGAAGCTGCACCATACGCCGGGCACGGGCGCGCCGGAAGAGTCCGCGTTTTACAGTCGTTGCTATGCGCAAACCATCGAGCGATACAGGGTTGCGTTCGGCGTCGAGCCGCCGGCTTCGATCTGGCCGCGTGAGTCAGGCAACGCGGTCGACGAACATGCACAGCAGACCGAAACGCAGGAACCTGCGCCGCAGACGAAGAAGCGAACGCTGTTGAGCCGCCTGCGAGCCATGTTCTCGATGTGGCCGGCGTGGTTCACTGCTGCCGTCGCAACGGGTGCTTCCGCGAGCGAAGTCAACGTTTTCAATTACGCCGGGCCGCGCTTCCTGGTCTTCTATTTCCTGCTGTCCGTCACCACGCTCCTGACGATCCGCGTCTTGCAAAAGGTCGAGTATGGCCGTCGCCCTCAAGGCGCGCGACGCGCGTCCGAACCACCGCCGTCGATGACTGTCGATGAAGTGGCCTATGTGACCGGCGGCCCTTTGCGCATGGCGCAGGTTGCCACGCTTTGGCTCATCCATGCGGGGGCGATCGAACTGACGCCGGGCACGGGAAGCACCCGCGGGAAGACCTATGTGATCGCGAAAGACCCGACAAAGGCGGACCGCTTCGAAAAGGAAATCGCTTGGCTTGCGCAAGACCGTAAGGGCAGGGCGCGGCTGGAGACTTTCCGTGCACATCTGATGCGACGCGCGCCGGCCATCTCCAAGCAACTCGCCGCGCATGGCTGGTTATGGAGCGCAGGCGGAATGAGCTGGCTGCGCCATCTATCCCGAGCGCTTGCTCTTGGCGTAGTCGGTATTGGCGTGGCGAAAGTCGTCATCGGCCTCTCGCGCGACCGCCCCGTAGCACTCCTCGTGCTGGCCATCATCGCGTTCGGAGTGCTCTACCTGCGCCTCTCAAGGCGCTCGCCTGGCCTCGGGAAGGAGGACTTGACGGCAAGCGGTCGCGAAGCCCTTGCGGCGTCCCGCGTGCGCTTCGCCCATAGCAGTGAATCCCAGGACGACTTGATCTGGTCGGCAGCTTTTATGGGTCTAGGCGCGCTGGACGGTACGGCGTGGTCCGTGTTCAGCCCGGCGCTTGCCGTGCCCCCCCGGGTAATACGCGCAGGCTCTGGCGGTCCCTCAAACGATTCCTCCAGTTCGTGCAATTCCGGAACGAGCAGCTGCAGTTCAAGCAGCTCGAGCAGTTGCAGCTCCGGCAGCTCCAGCAGTTGCGGTTCGAGCGGTTGCGGCGGTTGTTCGTCGAACTGACTATCTGACGCAGGCTCGCCTCCCCATCGATATGCATACATTCGACGACAACCGATTCGCCTATCCCACCACCGGCATCGCCGGAAAGCTGATCAACCGAATCGTCTCCTGCGCGACGCTCTTGAGGCTGCGTCGCGCGGTCTTCTCGCGTTTACCGTTTCTGGAACTGGCCAGCGACGTCAAGAACGTCGTCTATTGCACCTGTGTTGTCGACGCCTCGCGCCCGGCACACCTCGTGCCGCAAGGGGTGACGCTCAAACAACGTGACGGCAAGACGCTGTTCACGATCCTCACGTACTCGCACGCGCATTTCGGACCGCGAATCGCCGGCCCGTTGCGCAAGCTCTTCCCGTCACCGAAGCAAAGCAATTGGCGCCTGTACGTGGACACGTTCCCGAACGCCCCCGACAGTAGCCCCACGGTACTCTTCATCAAAAACATCTTCGACAATCCGCTGTATGGAATCGGCAGCCGGATGTTCAGCGACGCGCTGCCGTCGCACGTCGCCGCGCGATTCAAACATGCGCTTGATGGAGGCGTCTACCGCACCGCGATTGCGGGCGGCGAGGGAAGTGCCCCTGCCTTCCAATGCGAGGCCAAGCCGACGCAGAAACGCGCGCTGCCACCAGCGTTCGAGCCGTTTTTCGATTCGTGGTCCGAAGCGGTCGCCGCGCTTTGCCTGCAAGACGGCGCAATCGCGGCGGTGGAGGATTGCGCAGGCGTCGCCTACGCTCAAATCGATCTGCCGATCGATGTCGGTGTGGTTCAACCGCTCGAAACAACCGGTGCCTACGACATCCGCTCGCCGTTTCTCGAACGCATAGGTGTGGCAGGTCGACCGTTCTGCTTTGTTGTCCCCGCCGTGCCATTCGGCGTGCTTAACGAGCGCCTGCTGTAAGTCGCTCGGACACCGACCGACGCTCCGCGCGCATTACTGCATCGCAGCGGCTTCGCGCAATGTCACGAACGTGAGCTGCTGCTCGCGTGCCGCGGCGGCCAGCTCGGGAATCACCGAAAGGATGACAGGCGTCCCGTCGGCGCTCGGCGCAGCGTCGCCGTCGTGCAGCAACAGAATGTCTCCCGCTGCAAGCCCGTTGAGCAGGCGTGCGGAAACGACGCGCGGGTCGCCTTCCTTCGTATCGAATCCTCGCCGGGTCCAAGCCGCGAGCTGCAGGTCGAACTTTTGCAAAACCGATTCGAGAAACAGATTGCGCAGCCCCGCCGGCGCGCGGAAGAACCGTGGCAGCTCCCCTGTGATGTCGGCAAGCGCAGCCTGTCCGGCTGCCACCTCGCGAATCAGCGTATTCGGTCCGCTGACAGAAAACGTGTGCCGATGGCGATGCGTGTGGTTCTCCACCGCATGCCCACGCGCCACGATTTCGCGTGTGAGCGAAGGGTGACGCTGTGCACGCACGCCGATACAAAAGAACGTCGCGCGCATCTCATAGCGTTCGAGTAGATCGAGCACGCGTGGCGTGACCTGCGGATCCGGGCCGTCGTCGATCGTCAGCGCAATCGCCCGGCGCTCGCGGGCGGGCGAGGGCAGCCGCGTCCAGTTGGAGCCGAGCAACGAAGAGCGCGGCCACAGGCCTGCCGCCGTGACAGCGGCATGATCGATGAGCGTGCCCGCCAACCACCATGGCCACGTCGACGGCGCCACGGCAAGCCCGCCGATCGCGGCCGCATGCCAGATCGCCGAAAGCGTCAGCGCTGACGGTTGGCGCTTAAATGACCAGGGATGTCGCGGTACGACCGCTAGTGCGGGTCGTCCGGGCGAATTGAGCTCGAACATCGGACTTTTCGGACTGCGATGAAATTAAATCGTAAGAATCGGTGCCTGACAGGCTCGCCGTGTCCCGAGTCGCGCCCAAAGCACATCGAGAAAGCGAATCGAAAGAATCGCGCAACGCGGCGAGCGTCAAGCGAGCGCCGAGACCATACCACGCGTATCGGAAGGGCGCAGCGCATAGGGGCGCCCGCACGATACAGCACCACCAGAAGCAGTTTATTCGGCAGCTTTCAATCAGGCTTCAATTATTTGTTCAGCACTGAGAACACAAGCGTCGCCGAGAAACTGAGTAGTGCGATGGAAGCACACCGCAACAGCGTGGAGGTCCGCTGCGCCAACGCTTTGCGTGAGGTCAGCAGGCCGCCGAGGCAAGACCACCCGATGCCGATCGGCATGAGCACAATGAGGAAAATCCCCATCGCCCAACCGAACCAAGCCACCGACTGAAAAGCTTCGGGCGGAAACGCCGCGCTCGCGAACAGAAACGCCTTCGGGTTCATGATCGTTGCGGCTACGACCTCCATGAACCGCACGGGAGACGACGCTGCGTCCTGGGGATCGAGCCGCTTGCCCCCCACCTTGCTCGCAAGGTGGACGATAAAAGCTGCGCTTGCCCGTTTGCCGGCCCCACAAATCCACGGCAG
>CBJMQH010000175.1:0-9903 GCA_966431825.1 uncultured Trinickia sp. | reverse complement strand
TCGGCGGCAAATAAGGCGGGGGACACTTAATGCACTCTTTTCCGATTCTTAGTACAGCGATCTGGCTGCCGATCGTCTTCGGCCTGGCCGTGCTCGCCATCGGCTCCGACAAGAACCCGGCGCCCGCGCGCTGGCTCGCGCTGATCGGCTCGATCGTCGGTTTGCTCGTCACGCTGCCGCTCATCACGGGCTTCGACACGAGCACCGCACAACTGCAGTTCGTCGAACAGGCGAACTGGATCGAGCGCTTCCACATCACCTACCACCTCGGTGTCGACGGCATCTCGATGTGGTTCGTGGTCCTGACTGCCCTCATCACCGTGATCGTCGTGATCGCGGGTTGGGAAGTGATCACCGAGAACGTGTCGCAGTACCTGGCCGCCTTCCTGATCCTCTCGGGCATCATGATCGGCGTGTTCTCGGCGGCCGACGGCCTGCTGTTCTACGTCTTCTTCGAAGCGACGCTGATCCCGATGTACCTGATCATCGGTGTATGGGGTGGACCGAACCGGATCTATGCCGCGTTCAAGTTCTTCCTTTACACGCTGGCCGGCTCGCTGTTGATGCTCGTTGCGCTGATCTACCTGTACGTCCAGACGGGTTCGTTCGACCTCGCGACGTGGGCAAAGGCGCCGCTCGACATGACGCCCCAGGTGCTGCTGTTCCTCGCGTTCTTCCTCGCGTTCGCCGTCAAGGTGCCGATGTGGCCGGTCCACACGTGGTTGCCTGATGCGCACGTCGAAGCGCCGACGGGCGGGTCCGTCGTGCTGGCGGCAATCATGCTGAAGCTCGGCGCGTACGGTTTCCTGCGCTTCTCGCTGCCGATCACGCCCGACGCAAGCCATGCGCTCGCACCCGTCGTGATCGCGCTGTCGCTGATCGCCGTGATCTACATCGGTCTCGTGGCGATGGTGCAGGCCGACATGAAAAAGCTCGTGGCGTACTCGTCGATCGCTCACATGGGCTTCGTCACGCTCGGTTTCTTCATCTTCAATCAGCTTGGCGTGGAAGGCGCGATCGTGCAGATGATTTCGCACGGTTTCGTGTCGGGCGCGATGTTCCTTTGTATCGGCGTGCTTTACGACCGCATGCATTCGCGCCAGATCGCCGACTACGGCGGCGTCGTCAACGTAATGCCGAAGTTCGCCGCGCTTGCCATGCTGTTCGCGATGGCCAACTGCGGCTTGCCGGGTACCTCGGGTTTCGTCGGCGAATTCATGGTGATCCTCGCATCGGTCCAGTTCAATTTCTGGATTGCATTCGGCGCGGCGTTCACGCTGATTCTCGGTGCCGCGTACACGCTGTGGATGTATAAGCGCGTCTACTTCGGTGCTGTGGCAAACGACCATGTGAAGGCGCTCACGGACATCAACTGCCGCGAATTCCTGATTCTCGGCGTGCTGGCCGCGTTCACGCTGTTCATGGGCCTCTATCCGAAGCCTTTCACGGACGTGATGCACGTGTCCGTCGAAAACCTCCTCTCCCACGTGGCGGTGTCGAAGCTGCCGGTGGCCCAGTAACGCCGAGGGAGGAACGTAAAGATCATGCAAAACGCCCCTATGTCTCTCTTGTTGCCCGACGCGCTGCTCATGGTGGCAGCCGTGGTCGCCTGGCTGAACGAAACGTTCGTCGGCGACTCTGGCCGTCGCGTCACCTATCTGATCGCGGTCGTCTCGTCGCTCGTTGCGGGCGTCTGGTTCGCGACGCTCGTGGCCGAGCCGCAGTCGCATTACTACTTCTCGCACATGTACGTGGTCGACGCGTTCGCGAGTGCCATGAAGGCGGTCATCTCGCTCGGCTACGCGATCACGTTGATCTACTCGCGCAAGTACCTCGCGGATCGCGATCTGTACCGCGGCGACTACTTCCTGCTTGGGATGTTCGCGCTTCTCGGTCAGATCGTCATGGTGTCGGGCAGCAACTTCCTGACGCTCTACCTCGGTCTCGAGTTGATGTCGCTCTCGCTCTATGCGGCGATCGCGCTGCGCCGTGATGCGGCCCGCTCGAACGAAGCGGCGATGAAGTACTACGTCCTCGGTGCGCTCGCGTCGGGCTTCCTGCTCTACGGCATCTCGATGCTGTACGGCGCGACGGGCTCGCTCGATCTGTCCGAAGTGCTCAAGGCCGTGAGCTCGGGTCAAATCAACACCGACGTCCTGCTCTTCGGCGTGATCTTCGTCGTGGCCGGGATCGCGTTCAAGATGGGTGCGGTGCCGTTCCATATGTGGGTGCCCGACGTCTATCACGGCGCACCGACGGCGATGACGCTGCTTGTTGGCGGTGGCCCGAAAGTCGCCGCGTTCGCGTGGGGCCTGCGCTTCCTCGTGATGGGCTTGCTGCCGCTGGCCGTCGATTGGCAAGAGATGCTCGTCATTCTCGCGGCGCTGTCGCTGATCGTCGGCAACATCACCGGGATCGTGCAGCGCAACGTGAAGCGTATGCTCGCGTACTCGGCGATCTCGAACATGGGCTTCGTGCTGCTGGGCCTCCTGGCCGGCATCGTCGACCGCAAGGCCGACGGGATGGCGGGTGCGTACAGCTCGGCCATGTTCTACAGCATCGTCTATCTGCTGACCACGCTCGGTTCGTTCGGTGTTGTCATGCTGCTCGCACGGCGCGACTTCGAAGCCGAGACGCTCGACGACTTCAAGGGCTTGAACAAGCGCAGCCCCGTGTTCGCGTTCGTGATGATGGCGATGATGTTCTCGCTCGCCGGCATCCCGCCGACGGTCGGCTTCTACGCGAAGCTTGCCGTGCTGCAATCGACCGTCAATGCAGGCTTGAACTGGCTCGCCGTGCTGGCCGTGATCACCTCGCTGTTCGGCGCGTTCTACTATCTGCGCATCGTCAAGCTCATGTATTTCGACGAGCCGCAGGACGCGACGCCGATCGCTGGCGATGCGATGCAGCGGTGCCTCCTCGTGCTCAACGGCGTTGCTGTCGTTGCGCTCGGTATCGTGCCGGGCCCGCTGATGTCGTTCTGTCTGGACGCAATGGCACGCGCCGTGCCGCAACTGCCGCTCTGATGTCGGCGGCAGGCTGGTTTGTCGTACTGTTGGCGCTCGCGGGCGCCAACCTGCCTTTTCTGAACCAGCGGCTCTTCGCCGTCGTGCCGCTCGGCACGGCTAGAAAGAGCGGCTGGCTTCGGATCGGCGAATTGCTCGTCCTCTACTTTGTGATCGGCGCCATCGGGTTCCTGCTCGAAGCGCGCGCCGGCAACCGGTTCGAACAGGGCTGGCAGTTCTACGCGATCACGTTTTGCCTGTTCCTCGTGTTCGCATTTCCAGGCTTCACGTTCCAATACCTCGTCAAACGTCGCTGACGACGGCGCTTCTTGTGCCGTCGCGTGCTTCACCGGAGAGCGCAGATGGCCAATATTCCCGATCACGATCACGATGCGTCGCTCACCGAGACGCGCGTAGCGAGCCGTGTCGTCTATCAAGGTCCGTTCATGACGGTCAAGTGCGACGACGTGCGTCTGCCCGACGGCAAGGCTGCGACACGCGAGTATGTGCAGCATCCGGGCGCCGTGATGGTGCTGCCGTTGTTCGACGACGGCCGCGTGCTGATGGAGCGGCAATATCGCTACCCGCTCGGCAAGGTCATGATCGAGTATCCGGCCGGCAAGCTCGACCCGAACGAAGGCGCGCTGGCCTGCGCGCAGCGCGAGCTGCAGGAGGAGACCGGCTATACGGCGCGCGAGTACTTCTTTCTGACGCGCATCCATCCGATCATTTCGTACTCCACGGAATTCATCGACATCTTTCTTGCGCGGGGCTTGACGCCCGGTGAGCGCAAGCTCGACGACGGTGAATTCCTCGATACGTTCATCGTGGAGCACCAGCAGGTGATCGAATGGATTCGCAGCGGCGATATCAGCGACGTCAAGACGATCATCGGCACGCTGTGGCTCGAAAAGGTGCTGTCGGGCCAATGGACGGCGCAGAGCGTCGGGACAGCCGACGCGCAAAGCGCGGTTCCGGCAGCCGCTGCCGATGCGCGCTAGAATCGGGGGCGGTTTGCCCTGATGTTCGCGCGGGCTTGCCTGGCCGCGGTGCTGTCGCCCTATTCGGCTGACGATATGCCGCTTGAGCGCACGCGCGCATTTGCTTGTTTATTCCGCTTTGTCCAAGCATGAAGGTCCTCGATTTACAGTGCTCGCAGGGTCATCGGTTCGAGGGGTGGTTCGCCTCGGCCGACGACTTCGAATCGCAGATGTCGCGCAAACTCGTGTCTTGTCCGATTTGCGCGGTGAGCGAGATTACGCGTTTGCCGTCGGCACCGCGTTTGAACCTCTCGGGGGCCATGCAAGCGAAGGACGATGCCCCGGCACCGGCTGAACAGCCGGTGCCCTCGCGGCAGGCCGGCAAAGAAGCCGCGCCGGAGCTGGCGCAACCGGGCGCACAACTGCGTGAGTTCGAGGCGCGGGCGATGCGCATGCTGCGCGAGGTGTTGGACAAGACCGAGAACGTCGGGCCGCGCTTCGCCGAAGAGGCGCGGCGCATTCACTACAACGAAGCACCCGCACGCAATATCCGTGGCGTGGCCACGCCCGAGGACACGCGTGCGCTGCTCGAAGAGGGTATCGACGTCGTGCCGCTGCCCGGCAGCTGCGTGCCGAAAGAATCGCTGCAGTAACCGATACCCCGCCCGAGCCGCCATTCGATCTGTGCGGTGTGCCGACTCAGTGCAAGGAGGCAGCAAAGATGGGTGTCAGTTTCGAGGATCTGGAGGTCGGCTCGCGCACCGAGGTCGGCGTCCATACGTTCGGCGCAGAAGAAATCGTCGAATTCGCCGAGCGCTTCGATCCGCAACCCTTTCATGTCGATGAAGCCGCCGCGCGGGAATCGCAGTTCGGCGGCCTCATTGCGAGCGGTTGGCATACGTGCTCGGTCTGCATGGGCATGCTCGTGCGCAACGTATTGGCGGGTTCGACGTCGATGGGGTCGCCCGGTATCGACCAGATTCAATGGCTGAAGCCGGTGCGCGTCGGCGATTCGATCCGCATGATCAACGTCATCGTCGACAAACGCGTGTCGTCCAGCCGCCCGGACCGGGGCATCGTGACGACACTCTGGGAGTGCGTGAATCAGAGCGAAGAACTCGTGATGACGGTGCGCTCGAAAGTCATGTTCGGTCTGCGGCAACCGGCCACGCCGGCTGCATCCGCATGAGCACGCTCGGGACGGAGCGGATGGGACAGCTCGAAATCGCCGACCGCGCAGGCTTGCGTGCGCTGATCGGCGCGGCCCCCACCGTATCCGCATGGCGTGAGGTGGGGCAGGCGCGTGTCGATCTGTTTGCCGAAGCGACCGACGATCGGCAGTGGATCCATGTCGACGCCGAGCGCGCGCAGCGCGAGTCGCCCTTCGGCGGCCCTGTTGCTCACGGCTTTCTGACACTTTCGTTGATTCCCGCTTGGCTTATGGACACGGTGAGCATTCGCCAGCGCATGGGCGTCAACTACGGCCTCAATCGCGTGCGCTTCACGTCGCCGGTTCCGGTGGGTGCGCGCGTGCGGGCTCGCTTCGGCGTCATCGATGCGACCGAAGTGGAGCCGGGCGGCATGCAGGTGACCTGGGATGTCTCGATCGAAATCGACGGAAGCGACAAGCCGGCTTGCGTGGCAGAGTTCATTACCCGGCATTACTTCTGATCGCATGAGGCCCGACGCACGGCCGCGTCAACGCGCGCGCCCGTGCCTCAGTGTTTGGCGTATTGCGTTGCGCCGAACAGAACCTCTTTTGCCTTCGCGTCGACGAGCGGCTTGCGCGCGGACGCGAGCACTTCGACGCCGCGTACGACGGCAGGCCGCGCCGCAATCGTTTCGTGCCAGCGCAAGACGTTGGGGAACTCGCTGAGTTCGATACCCTGGTTCTGCCAGGATCGCGTCCACGGGAACGTCGCGATGTCTGCGATCGTGTAGTCGTTGCCGGCGAGAAACGCCGTTTTCGCCAGTTGCTTGTCCATGACGCCGTAGAGCCGCTTCGCCTCGTTCGTGTAGCGGTTCACGGCATATTCGATCTTCTCGGGCGCATAGATGCGGAAGTGGTGTGCTTGACCGAGCATCGGACCGACCCCGCCCATCTGGAACATCAGCCATTGCAGCGCTGCGTAGCGCGCGGCAGGCGCTGCCGGCAGAAACTTGCCCGTCTTTTCGGCGAGGTAGATGAGAATCGCGCCCGACTCGAACAGCGAGATCGGCGTGCCGTCGGGTCCGTCGGTATCGACGATGGCGGGGATCTTGTTGTTCGGGCTGATCGCGAGAAATTCGGGTTTGAATTGGTCGCCGGCTCCGATATCGACCGCGTGGACACGGTACGCAAGGCCGGTTTCCTCGAGCATGATGTGCACTTTGTGCCCGTTCGGCGTGGGCCAGCTGTAGACGTCGATCATTGCGGCTCCTTGTCTGGGGGCGCCGCGACGGCGACGCCGATTCGTGCGCAAATTAGCATGGATCGCCGCCGTCTGCAGGCGACGCGACGGGCCGGGGTAACCCCCACTGCATAGGCGGGGCTACTGGATCGGCGTGGTCCCGGCCGTGTGGCGTGCCAGTTCGAGCTTCGCAACGGCAATCCGGTGCACCTCATCGGGGCCGTCGGCGAAGCGCAGCGTCCTGGCGCTGGCGAACGCGTAAGCGAGCGGGAAATCGTCGCTGACGCCGCCGCCTCCGTGGGCCTGAATCGCCCAATCGATGACCTGGCAGGCCATGTTCGGTGCTACGACCTTGATCATCGCGATTTCGCCGCGTGCAGCCTTGTTGCCGACCGTGTCCATCATGTACGCCGCCTTCAGCGTGAGCAGGCGCGCCTGTTCGATGAGGCATCGCGCCTCGCCGATGCGCTCCTGCGTAATGGTTTGCGCTGCAAGCGGTCTGCCGAACGCGACACGTTGGGCGGCGCGCTTGCACATCAGTTCGAGCGCGCGCTCGGCAAGCCCGATGAGCCGCATGCAGTGATGGATGCGGCCGGGCCCGAGCCGCCCCTGTGCGATCTCGAAGCCGCGACCGGCGCCGAGCAGAATGTTCGCGGCGTCGACGCGTACGTTCTCGAGCGTGATGTCCATATGGCCGTGCGGCGCGTCGTCGTAACCGAAAACGGAAAGCGGCCTGTGCACCGTGACGCCCGGCGTGTCGGCCGGCACGAGAATCATCGACTGCTGCAGGTGTTTGGGCGCGCTCGGATCCGTCTTTCCCATCACGATGTAGAGTTTGCAGCGCGGGTCGCCGGCGCCTGAGGACCACCATTTGTGCCCGTTCACGATGTACGCGTCGCCGTCACGTTCGATCCGCGTTTCGATGTTTGTCGCATCCGACGATGCGACGTCGGGCTCGGTCATGAGGAACGCCGACCGCATTTCCCCTGCCAGCAGCGGCTCGAGCCAGGCGCGCTTTTGCGCCTCGGTGCCGTAGCGTTCGAGCGTTTCCATATTGCCCGTGTCGGGCGCATTGCAATTGAAGACTTCGGGCGCCCACGGCACGCGGCCCATGATCTCCGCGAGCGGCGCGTATTCGAGGTTCGTGAGACCGGCGCCCCGCGACGAATCGGGCAGGAAGAGATTCCAAAGCCCGGCTTCGCGTGCGCGCCCTTTCAGTGTTTCGACGAGCGTTGTCGGCACCCACGCATTGCCGCTGCGGCGGTTGCGCGAGACTTCGTCGACAAACGCGCGCTCGTTCGGGTAGATGTGCTCGTCGAAGAACGCGCTCAGGCGGGCGCGCAGCGCGTTCACCTTGGGAGAGTAGTCGAAGTGCATGGATGACCTCATAACGAAAGGGCGCGCGCTTGCGCGTTTTTACCGCGCTTTCAGCGCGTAGGACCAGGCAAGCTCTGCCATCGGTCGCGCACGCCGGCCTGCGTCGGCGGCTTGCGCACTTGCCGCTGTTCCGTCGACGACGCGTTTCATGATGCCTTGGAGGATCGCGGCGATTCGAAACATGTTGTAGGCGAGATAGAAGTTCCAGTCGCCGGCGATCGAAAAGCCCGTGCGCTCGCAGTAGCGTGCGACGTACTCGGATTCGTCGGGGATGCCGAGCGCTTTCCAGTCGAGCCCTGCAATGCCGCGGAATTGCCTCGGGTCAACATGCCAGGCCATGCAGTGGTAGGCGAAGTCGGCGATCGGGTCGCCGAGCGTCGACAGTTCCCAGTCCAGCACGGCCAACACGCGCGGCTTGGTCGGATGAAAGATCAGGTTATCGAGCCGGTAGTCGCCGTGCACGAGCGCTGCATGCGGCGAGCCGTCCGCGTCGACGGTGGGCTGGTCGGCCGGAACATGGGCCGGGAGCCATTCGATGAGGCGCTGCATCGCCTCGATCGATTGGGTCTGCGAAGCTTCGTACTGCTTGCTCCAGCGTGCAATCTGCCGCGCGAGATAGTTCCCGGTCTTGCCGAAATCGGTGAGTCCGACCGCATTGGGCTGCACCGCATGGAGCGCTGCGATGACGCGGTTCATTTCGTCGTAGACGGCGGCGCGTTCGTGGCGCTGCAGGCCGGGCAGCGCCGGGTCCCACAGCACGCGCCCTTCCACGTATTCCATGATGTAGAACGCGCGGCCGATCACGGCCTCGTCTTCACATAGCGCGAGCATGGCGGGCACCGGTACGTCGGTGTCGGAAAGTGCGGCCATGACGCGGTACTCGCGCTCGATCGCGTGTGCGGACGGCAGGAGTTTCGCTGCCGGTCCCGGCTTCGCGCGCATGACGTATCGGCGGGACGGCGTGATCAATTTGAACGTCGGGTTCGATTGACCGCCGGCGAACTGCTCGATGCTCAATGGTGCACGGAAACTGTCGACATGCGCACGCAGCCACTCGGACAACGTGTCGATGTCGAACCGTTGTTGTTGCGCGATTTCGTGGGTACCGACGAAGGCGGAGAAGTCAGGCGTCTCTCGGGCCGACGCCGGCGAGTCGGGGGTTGCCATTTCCGTCTCCTTGACGAGGGAGCTCGACGGCGAAGCGTCGAGCGCACACTACGGAAGACTGCGACAGCGGGGGGACGACAGGTTGCGCACGCGAAACGCGTGCGCTGCGCTACGGTTACCGATAGCGCGGTGTGCGCTTCTCGAGAAATGCGGTGATGCCTTCGAGCGCGTCGCCGTGGTGGAGCGACTCGACGAAGTGATCGCGCTCGGTATTGAGGTGCTCATGCAGCGATTGACTGCCCGCTGCTGCGACGAGTGTTTTGATGCGGGCATAGGCATTGGGCGAGCCGCGACCGAGTTCGTCCGCCCATGCTAGCGCCGCCTCGCGCAATTGGGCTGGTTTGACGAGCCGATTGACGACGCCGAGCCCGTAGAGCCGTTCCGCCGACACGGGCTTCGCTTCGAGCAGGATTTCGGTGGCCAGCGCGCGCGGCAGTGCCTGTGCGAGGAACCACGATCCGCCCCCATCCGGCGTCAGGGCGACGCGCGCGTAGGACATGACGAACTTCGCGTCGTCTGCGGCGATGATGAGGTCGCAGGCGAGTGCGAGCGAGAAGCCGGCACCGGCCGCGGCGCCGGCGACGGCCGCGATGACTGGCTTGGTCGCGGTGCGCAGCGCGAGAATCCATTGCGCGAGCAGGTCGATGCTGGCCGCCTGCACGGACGGGTCCTTGGCCCGGTTTTCGAGCAGGCGGTTCAGATTGCCGCCCGCGCAGAAAAAGTCGTCGGCGCCGGTGAGCACGATGGCGCGGATGGACGGGTCGCGTTCGGCCGTCTCGAGTGCCTGAATGCCGGCGGCATACATATCCGGGTGCAGCGCATTGCGCGCGCCCGGATTCGATAGGGTGAGAAGCAGCGTCGATTCGCTTTCGACGGGACGCGTAGCGAGCAGCTCTGCGCTCATGCGTGTGTTCCTCCGGTGGGGCGGTGTGATGACCGGGCAGAGAATGAAAGCGGGGCGTGTTCCATGTCTCGGGGGCGTCT
>CBJMQH010000174.1:0-9950 GCA_966431825.1 uncultured Trinickia sp. | reverse complement strand
CGGCCCCAACTGCAACAGCTTCCGCGCAAGCGCCAACTCCAGTTGCGCCACCGCCACCGAGCCATAACTACGCGATGGTCGACAATGGCACCTATGGTTATGAGCCCGCACTGAGCGAGGAAGATGTTCGCAACGGGAGGGCTACGAAGCCTCTGATCATGATGCGCTATGTCGGCGACAAGAACGGCGCGTACATCATCATCATTCTGGGCCAAGACGCAAGCGATACCAGCATGACAACCCGTGTTAGCTGCCAGGCTACGTGTGAGTTTGCAAAGTCCGAAACGCTATCCGGTGACTCAGTTATCAAAACGGAAACCATTCGCGTCACACCGGACTCGATCGTCGGCGCCATGCTTTCCGATGCCGTTTCTGGACAGTTGACGCCATACGGACATACGGTAGCGTCCAATCAGGTCGCACCTCCACAAGCCGTAGGTCTCACCCCTGCTCCGGCGACGGAGCAGACCTCGGCTTCCGATGTTTCAGCTGCGGCGCCACAGCCACCCCAAAGGGACGGTACACCGCTTCAGCAAACGAGCTTCGACTGTACCAATGCGGTATCAATCCCACAATATTTGATCTGCCATGACGCCGATCTTGCAGCTTCGGACCGGTCGCTCGCTGATCTCGTGCAAAAAGCGCGCGCCGCCGCTCAGGACCAAGCGGGCTTCTCGGACCGGATCCGCAAACAATGGAATTATCGAGAGAAAACCTGCAAGGACAAGGCTTGTCTCACGACCTGGTACTCCTATGAGTCGGACGTCATGACCAAGATTGCTCAAACTGGCGATGTGAATGCCAAGTAACTAAGGTCCGGCTGGCAGCTGCGGTGCCAGCCGTGTCGCGGTTTCGCTTTCGCATGGGCCCCGGCGTCCCTGCCGCCCATCACGGGGACGAGCAGCAGAAGCGCGCGCCCTTAGGCCGGCTGTCTGTCATGTGATTGCCCGGCTGCTTCGCCGGGGTATCGGCAGCCGAGTGCGAGCAGATTTGAGATCTGTCGCGCGTGCGTCGGAAGAGCTTTGTCGGTTGGGCTCTCCGATCGACGCACATGGATCTCGGGCACAGGTCGGGCGCAATATAGCGATCGGTGGCGTTGTCGATATGCTTGCCAGCCGGGGGAATTTCCAAAGTCGGCCAGTTTCGGACACTCCACCTCGGCACATAGATCGTCGACAATCGTGGCGACTCATTTACTCAAGCTCCCATCGATGAAAGTATCCCGGGATTTCGGAATTGTTGTCCGACGGGCCGCGCTTGCGGCCAAGAACGTCGACCTGTCAACGGTCATGGCCGAATTCAATCTTACGAGATACTTTGATGAATCTGACAATTTGGTATCGCTTGGTCCTTTCTTCGGAGGCGATGCAGCCGACGAATGCATGAGATCTTTGGAAAAGCTTGGTCTCACGTATATCGAAGATTTTTTTATCTTCGAGGGGTTTGTGCCCGAATGGTGCGCGCTCGAGGTATTCTGAACGCGGCCACAGGCGAGATGCGTCGGGCTTCGGCCAGGAACGGCCCTTCGACACGTTGGGCGAAATCGTCCACAATGTCTGGCAGTTTTTTGCTCATAGCGGCAAGCAACCGTGGTTCGAGGAGCGAGGACATAAAAGATGCCGCAAACGATCTACTGTTGGCGCTGCAAGGTGGACGTACCGATGCTCACAGAAGACGAGTGGCAGTCGGTTAGGCCGGAGACGTTGCTCGAGCAGATAAAGCAATATCGAAAAGAGACAGGTGCATCTTTAGCGGAAGCCTATCGGAACAGCGCGGGTCTTCCGGCTCTGGTAGTCTACGAACGCATTACAGGATTCCGCGAGAGCAATGTAAACGCATTGATGCATCACCGTCTCAAGTTATATGGTCCTGCATGCACTGCTTGCGGCAAACCGCTTCGCACGCCTGTCGCGAGCTTTTGTGCCGCGTGTGGGGCAAATCGAGCAGACTGACTCGCATTACTCGCGACTGCATCCAGAGCAGAGTCGCGTGTTTGAACGGCCGTTGTGCGGGAACGTGAATGACGCAAACGGGTCGATCGCAGCCCTTCGGCGCAAACCCGCGATGAATCCCCGAAAAAAAGCCCGGCAGAAGCCGGGCTGCTGACAAGCCGATGAACCGTTGTGGCGCGTGGTGTGATCCGCGCGCCTCGGCTTAAAGAATCTCGGAAGCGTAATCCGCAAGCCGCGACCGTTCCCCGCGAGCAAGGGTGACATGCCCGCTATGCGTCCACCCTTTGAAGCGGTCGACGACATACGTCAGCCCCGAGCTGCCTTCGGTCAGGTACGGCGTATCGATCTGCGCAATATTCCCGAGACAGACGATCTTCGTCCCCGGACCTGCCCGCGTGACGAGCGTCTTCATCTGCTTGGGCGTCAGGTTTTGCGCTTCGTCGATGATGAGATATTTATCGACGAACGTTCGCCCGCGCATGAAGTTCATGCTCTTGACCTTCAGCCGCGAACGAATCAGCTCCTGCGTGGCAGCGCGCCCCCATTCGCCGGCGCTGTCGTCGGTTTTCTGGAGCACTTCGAGGTTATCGTCGAACGCGCCCATCCAAGGCTGCATCTTCTCCTCTTCCGTGCCCGGCAGAAAGCCGATGTCCTCGCCGACAGGCACAGTGGCCCGCGTCACGATGATCTCGTTGTAGCGCTTTTCGTCGAGCACCTGCGCCAGCCCGGCTGCGAGCGCGACGAGCGTCTTGCCGGTACCGGCCTGACCAAGCAGCGTCACGAAGTCGATCTCGGGGTTCATCAACAGGTTCAGCGCGAAGTTCTGCTCGCGGTTGCGCGCGGTGATGCCCCACACGTTGTTCTTGTGATGGGTGTAATCGCGCAGCGTTTGCAGCAACGCCGTCTTGCCGTTGATTTCACGCACGATCGCGTGGAACGCCGGCTCGCCGTTCGTAGGTTCGAGATAAAGGAACTCGTTGACGAGCAACGACGGACAGAGCGGCCCCGTCACACGGTAGTACGTGGTGCCGGTCTTCGTGTCCTGCCAGCTCTCCATTCCCTTGGCGTGCTTGGTCCAGAAATCCTGGGGCAGGGGGCGGATGCCGGAAAACAGCAGGTCCTTGTCTTCGAGAACCTGGTCGTTGAAATAATCCTCAGCCGGCAGACCCAGCGCATGCGCCTTGATCCGCATGTTGATGTCTTTCGACACCAGCACAACCTGGCGGTCCGCCCGGTCGCGCTGCAGCGCGCGAACCACGCCGAGAATCTGATTGTCGGCTTTGCCTTGCGGGAGCCCTTCGACGGGCTCGATATCGGCGAGCTTCGTCTGGAAATACAGGCGCCCCAGCGCCTCGCGGCTGCCGAGACCCGAGAGCGGCAATCCATCGCCGATCTCCCCCGCATTCGCGACGAGCGAGTCGAGCGTGCGGCTGACCTGACGCGCGTTGCGCGCGACTTCCGACATCCCCTTCTTATGGTTGTCGAGCTCCTCGAGCGTCATCATCGGCAGATAGACGTCGTGTTCCTCGAAACGGAAAAGGCAAGTCGGGTCGTGCATCAGCACGTTCGTGTCGAGCACGAACAGCTTGCGGATCTCGATCGGGGGCGCCGCTTTCTTGCCACGGCCGGTGACCGACACGGGCGCCGGCGCGGCGGCGGCAGGCGCGGCGCCGGTCGCAGGTGTACCCCGCGCACGGGCGGTCGGCATATTCGGCGCATTGGGTGCGCTCGCCGGTTGCGGCTGCAGCAGCGCGGCCGTTTGTTTCGTCTTTCGACCGGCACGCGTGGCCGGTGCGGCGTGCGCAGCTTCCCCGGCGCTGGCCGCCACAGAGGCGGCTACCGCAGCCAGCGGCGCTTTCGTGTTGGCAGCACGCGACATCGGCTCGGCGACGGCCGCGACGCCGCTCGTCGTGCCGTAGTCGGCCGCTTCGGTTTGCTCCCCAACGGTTCCCTGTTTTCGCGCGTTTTTGGCGGGCCGGGCTTTGGCCTTGAATTCATCGGGCGGCAGCAGACTGCCGAGCTTGGCGGGTGGGGTAGGCAAAGGCATGATTTCCCTCAAAAAATCGGGTCGCTTCTCGGATCGCCCGGTCATGGCAGGCGGCTTCGCACGGGGCGAGCCGCTATCGCCAGTTGGCCGGGCGCGACATCAGGTTCGAATTGCCGGTTCGCCTAAATTTCGATCCGCTCCTGTCGAGTGAATTGCGGCAGAGTCGTCAAACCCCGGCCGCGAACAAATAAAAAAAGCCGCCGCTCCGGATTCGGAGCAAGCGGCTCGGCTTCGAGCGGGCGCGCGGCGCCTGGGCATGGGCAGCACAGCAACAGCAGCATCAACGAACCCGGCGCGGCGGCAATCAATACGAGATGAACAGGAACTCATTGCAACGCAATATAACGCGCGTCAAAGCCCTTGTACAGCGCTCAGAATTTCGTCCACGTGACCGGGCACTTTCACGCCGCGCCATTCACGGCGCAAGACCCCTTCGGCATCGATCACGAACGTCGAGCGCTCGATGCCGCGTACTTCTTTGCCATACATCTTTTTCATCTTGATGACATTGAAGAGCGAGCAGAGCGCCTCATCGGTATCCGCGAGGAGCGGGAACGGCAGCTCCAGTTTGGCCTTGAAGTTTTCGTGCGAACGAACGCTGTCGCGCGAGACGCCCACGATCTCGGCCCCCGCCTGCTGGAACTGCGGATAGAGATCGCGGAACTGCAGGCCTTCCGTCGTGCAGCCCGGCGTGTTGTCCTTCGGGTAGAAATACAGCACGACCTTCTTGCCCCGCAGGCTCGATAGCGTGAACGCGCCGCCGGTGGCCGCGGCGGTGAAATCGGGGACGGGTTGATCGACTGCGATCGGCACGAGTTTCTCCTATTGTTGTCTCGCAAAGCTTCAGTGGATACGGCTTGGGTCGGCGGCGCCCGCCGGCGCGGCCGGTCGCATCGCGATGCGGCTTGCCGTTCCTAATCGGGCTGGACGATGAGCTCGCCCGAGCGCCCCGGGATTTCCCCCCATGTCACAGGGTACGATGGCAGCGTGTCCGGGTCCAGCGCGGCATGGTAGTCGCCCATCGTGGCGAACGTATGGCCTTGCGCCTGCCAGCCGGCCAGCAACTGTTCGAAGACGGCGGCCAGCTTCTGGCCTTCAAGCTCGGCGTGCAGCGTGAAGACCTGATCGTGCGGATTGGTCTCGGTGGCAGCGAGGAGCCGCCCGGCGACGTTGCGCTCATCGAGGCCATCCACGCCGAGCAACTCGTCGAGCGTCGGCAGTGTCGTAGGCAACTGCACATGCGAGAGCGGTTTCCCGTCGACGACAGGGCGATAAGGAGAATGCCCGCGCCCGTCGGACGCGTAGCGCATGCCCCAAGCGTCGATCTGCTCGAACGCGTGCTCGTTCATCTGCCAGCCGGCCGAACCGTGCGTGACGGGCGGCGCGCCGAATACGTCGCTGAAACGCTCGTAGCTTTTCTGCATTTCGCGCGCCGTCCACGCCTTGTCGCGGGTGCGGACGTTGTCCTGCCAGTAAACGTGATCCCAGGTATGGATGCCGCATTCGAAGCCGGCCTCGTGGATCGCGCGCATGTTGGCGGCAGCACGCACGCCGATGTCAGGACCGGGCAGCAGCACGCCGTACATCAACTGCTTGATGCCGTAGTGCTCGACCACCGACGTGCGCGAAACCTTTTTCAGGAACCCCGGCCGGAAAACGCGGCGCAGCGCCCAGCCCGTGTGATCGGGGCCGAGGCTGAACAGAAACGTTGCCCGCGCCTTGTAGCGGTCGAGCATCCGTGCGAGATTCGGCACGCCTTCGCGCGTTCCGCGCAGCGTGTCGACGTCGATCTTCAGAACAATGCGGGCCAACGCGGGACCCGCCTTCAGTTCTGATGTTCGACGAGCGCGCGCGCGTCGGCGACGTGGCCGCGGTAGGCTTCGAAAATCTTGCGCAGTGCGTCGTCGAACGTGGCGAGCGGCGCCCAGTCGAGTTCGGCCATCGTGTTCTCGATCTTCGGCACGCGGTTCTGCACGTCCTGGTAGCCGTTGCCGTAATAGGCACCCGACGACGTTTCGACGAGATTCACGGCCTTGGCCGATTCGGCATATTCAGGATACTCGGCGGCAAGCGCGAGCATCTTGTGGGCGAGTTCACGCACCGAGAAGTTGTTCTTCGGATTGCCGATGTTGTAGATCTTCCCCGAAGCCACGCCGTTTGCGTTTTCGATGATCTTCATCAGCGCGCTGATGCCGTCGTCGATATCGGTGAACGCGCGCTTCTGCGAGCCGCCGTCGACGAGGCTGATATTTTCGCCGCGCACGATATGGCCGAGGAACTGCGTGACCACACGCGAGCTGCCTTCCTTCGGCGTGTAGATCGAATCGAGGCCCGGGCCGATCCAGTTGAACGGGCGGAACAGCGTGAAGTTCAGGCCTTCCTGCATGCCGTAGCCCCAGATCACGCGGTCCATCAGCTGCTTCGAGCAGGCGTAGATCCAGCGCGGCTTGTTGATCGGGCCGTAAATCAGCGGCGAGGCTTCCGGGTCGAACGCCTCGTCGGTGCACATGCCGTAGACCTCGGAAGTCGACGGAAACACGAGGTGCTTGCCGTACTTGACGGCCGAACGCACGATCGGCAAGTTCGCCTCGAAATCGAGTTCGAACACGCGCAGCGGCTGCTGCACATAGGTGGCCGGGGTTGCGATCGCAACGAGCGGCAGGATCACGTCGCACTTGCGCACGTGATACTCGACCCACTCCTTGTTGATCGTGATGTCGCCCTCGAAGAAGTGCATCCGCTCGTGATTCGCCAGATCACCGAGGCGGTCCGTCTGCATGTCCATGCCGAACACTTCCCAGTCGGTCGTCTCGAGAATGCGCTTCGACAGATGGTGGCCGATGAAGCCATTGACGCCCAGAATCAGGACTTTTTTAGCGGAACCTGCGGTTTTCATGAATGACGGGAACGTTGAGTGATCTGGACGAACTGCGCAGGCGTAACGACGGTTTCTTGGCCGTCACGCTGGTGGCGAAGTTCGGAAATGGCGATGGCGCGCGCGTCGCCGCCCACGCCGAAAAACGCATTATCGCTTACGTGAAGACCCGGCGGCAAATCGGCCGGGATCGTGGCATGCCCGGCGCAGGCGCCGGAGCGTGCGAGCACGCGTCGCGCGCGTGCCACGACGAAGCGCTCGCCCGCAATTTCGGTGAATGCACCGGGATAGGGCGGGGCGACGGCGCGCACGAGGTTGTAGATGCGCTCGGCCGGCTGCGACCAATCGATGCGGCCGTCCTCGGGTTTGCGGCCCCCGTAGTAACTGCCTGCCGCCAGATCGTTCGGCAAATGCGGCGCCTCGCCGGCGAGCAGTGCCGGCAGGACGCGCCAAAGCGTCTGCTCCGCGGCGACCGTCACCTTGTCGAAGACCTGCTGTGCCGTGTCGTCGGGGAGGATCGGCACGCTGGTTTGTCCGATGATTGCCCCGGCATCCGGCTTTGCGGTCATCTCGTGCAGCGTCGCGCCCGTCTCGGTCTCGCCGTTGAGTACCGCCCAGTTCGTCGGTACGCGCCCGCGATACTTCGGCAGCAGCGAGCCATGCATGTTGTAGGCCCCGCGCGCCGCCAGCGCGAGCAGGTCCACCGGCAGCATATGCCGGTAGTAGAACGAAAAGATGAAGTCGGGCCGGGCGCGGCTGATGGCTTCGCGCACCGCGGGGCTGGCCGGGTCGGCCGGTTTGAGCACGTCGATCCCGTGCTCGGCCGCGACGTCGGCCACGCTGCCGAACCAGATTTTTTCGGCCGGGTTGTCCTCATGCGTGACGACGAGGGCCACGTCGACACCGCGCGCCAGCAGAACCTGCAGGCAGCGCACGCCGACGTTGTGATAGGCGAATACGACGGCGCGCGGTTTCATCGCTCGCCTTCCTGCGCCGGCAGTTGCGGGGCGGCAACGGCCGGTGCGCGCACGGCCTGTTGCAGCGGCGCGTCGCCGGGGCGGCCTTCGAGAACCGTTTGGATCAGGTAGCGCGGCCGGGCTCTGACCTGTTGATAGATGCGGCCGATGTACTCGCCGAGCAGGCCGAGGGCGAAAATGATCACGCCGAGCATGAAGAACGTGATCGCGAACAGCGTGAATACGCCCTGAACTTCGGCGCCGATCAGGAAGCGCCGGATCACGAGCAGCAGGAACAGGCCCGCGGAGCCGAGCGAGAGAATGACGCCGATGAACGACAGCCATTGCAGCGGCACGACCGAAAAGCCCGTCACGAGGTCGAAGTTGAGCCGGATGAGGCTGTAGAGCGAGTATTTCGACTCGCCCGCGAACCGCTCCTCGTGGGCGACTTCGACTTCGACCGGGTTCTGCGCGAACGTATACGCAAGCGCCGGAATGAAGGTGTTCACTTCGCCGCAGCGATTGATCGTATCGATGATCTGGCGGTTGTAGGCGCGCAGCATGCAGCCCTGGTCGGTCATCTTGATGTGCGTGATGCGCTCGCGCAGCCGGTTCATCGCGCGCGATGCCTTGCGTCGCCACAGCGTGTCCTGGCGCTGCAGGCGGATCGAGCCGACATAGTCGTAGCCTTCGCGCATTTTCTCGACAAGCTTGCCGATCTCTTCGGGCGGGTTCTGCAGGTCGGCGTCGAGCGTGATCACGATCTCGCCGCGCGATTGCTCGAAGCCCGCGAGAATCGCCATATGCTGGCCGTAGTTGCCGTTCAGCAGCACGACGCGCGTCGTGTCGGGGCGCACGCGGAATTGTTCGGCGAGCATGGCGGCCGAGCGGTCGCGGCTGCCGTCGTTGATGAAGATGACTTCGTACGTCGTGCCGAGCGCATCGAGCGCCGGGTACAGCCGTGCGAACAGGGCGTGCAGCCCCGCTTCTTCGTTGTAGACGGGAATGACGATCGAAACTTCGGGGCGTGCGGTTTCTTGGAACAAGTCAGTCATGTCGCTTCACTTTCCGTATTGTTCGCAGATCTCGTTGACGGCCGCGGCCACGCGAGCAACGTCCTCGTCCGTCATTTGCGTAAACAGCGGCAGCGTGACCGTCGTGGCGCCGTAGCGTTCGGCGTGAGGGAACATGCCGGGCGCGAAGCCGCGCGCGCGGTAGAGCGTGAAGAGGTGGATCGCCGGATAGTGCACGCCGGTACCGATCCGATAGGCGTCATTCAGGCGCTGCATGAACGCCGCGCGGTCGAGCGACAGGCGCTCGAGCGGCAGCGTGACCTGAAACATATGCCAGTTGCTGTTGTCGAAGTCGGCCACGGGCAGGCCGAGGCCCAGGCGCGCGGCCGGCCCGTCGGACAGATGCGCGAAGTAGGTGCGCGCGAGCGATCGGCGCACGGCCGTGAACCGCTCGATCTGCTTCAACTGGCCAAGACCGACGCGTGCGGCCACGTCGGTTAGGTTGTACTTGCCGCCCAGCACGTCGCAATCCATGCCGTCGAGGCCCGTTCGCGTGATGCCCTGCAATCGGTATTTGCGCGCGAGTTCGGCCTCATCCTCGTTGTTCAGGACGAGTGCGCCGCCTTCGATCGACGTGAGATTCTTGTTCGCGTGGAAGCTGAACGACACGATGTCGCCGAGCTTGCCGATGCGCTCGCCGCGCCACGTCGAGCCGAACGCCTGGGCAGCGTCTTCGATCACGCGCAGTTTGTAGGCACGGGCGATCGCGTAGAGCCGGTCCATATCGACGGGCAGCCCTGCGAGATAGACCGGGATGATGGCCTTGGTGCGCGGCGTGATCGCTTTTTCGACCAGATTCAGGTCGAGGTTGCGCGTAACGGGGTCGATATCGACGAAGACGGGCGTTGCGCCCACTTCGAGGATCACATTGGCCGTCGACACCCACGAGGCGGGCGTCGTGATGACTTCGTCGCCCGCACCCACGCCGGCAATGCGCAAACCGATCTCGAGCGTCGCCGTGCCCGAGTTGAAGGCGCGAACGGGGCGCCCGCCGCAGAAGGCCGACAACTGCGCCTCGAACGCCTGGTTCTGCGGGCCGGTCGTAAT
>CBJMQH010000173.1:0-10008 GCA_966431825.1 uncultured Trinickia sp. | reverse complement strand
CTTGTTCGACGAGCGCCGCGTTTTGCTGCGTCACTTCGTCCATCTGCGATACGGCGCGAGCGACGTTGTTGATGCCCGCGCTTTGTTCTTCGGAAGCTGCCGCGATTTCGCCCATGATGTCGGTCACGCGCTGGACGGCCGCGATGATTTCCTTCATCGTCCCGCCGGCCTCGTCGACGAGCGTCGAGCCCGTGCGCACACGCTCGACCGAGGTATCGATGAGCGCCTTGATTTCCTTCGCCGCGTTCGACGATCGTTGCGCGAGGCTGCGCACCTCGCCTGCGACGACCGCGAAACCGCGGCCTTCCTCGCCGGCACGCGCGGCTTCGACGGCCGCGTTCAGCGCGAGGATGTTGGTCTGGAAGGCGATGCCCTCGATGATCGTGATGATGTCGGCGATGCGGGCGGAACTCTGGTTGATTTCGCCCATCGTACCGACGACCTGATTCACGACCGCATTGCCCTTGTTTGCGATTTCCGATGCGTTGGCAGCCAATGCGCTTGCCTGACGCGCATTGTCGGCGTTCTGTCGCACGGTGCTCGTCAGTTCGTCCATGCTCGAAGCCGTTTCCTGCAACGACGACGCCTGTTCCTCGGTACGCGACGACAGGTCGAGGTTCCCCGCTGCGATCTGCTTCGTGGCCGAGGCGATCGATTCGCTGCCCGTGCGCACGGTCCGCACGGTATCGAGCAGGCTGCGTTGCATCTTGGTGAGGCCTTCGAGCAGCAGCCCCATTTCGTCGCGCGTGCGTACGACGATCGTTCTGCGCAGGTCGCCGGCCGAGATCGCGTCGAAATGATCGAGCGCTTCGGCAAGGGGGCGCGCAATGGCCGCGCGCAGGTTCAGGTAAGCGACGAGCGCGGCGATCAGGCCGACACCAATGGCGCCGAGCGTGCCCATGCGGAACGTAGCGCAGCGCGATTGCGCGCTTTCATAGGCTTGCTGGCTCTGGTGCAACTGAAGTTCGCTCAACGTCGAATCGCTTTTCGACAGGGCGTTGTAGGCGACTTGCAGCGCATTCGAGCCGGCCACGATCCGGTCGTGATCGTTCGCCTGGATCGCATCGACGAATGCTGTGAATTGCTGGTGAAGCGCCTCGCGTTTGGCCGACACGTCTTGTGCAACGCGGTCTTCGTTCGCATCGCGCGGCACGTCGAGGTACTTCTTCCACCATGTGTCGGACGTTGCACGCATTTCGCGCGCGCGCTCGATTCCGGCAGAGGAGCCCGGCGTACCTGCCTGGAACGCGGCACGATCGAGCGCGAGCCGCTCGCGGGCTGCGAAGATCTCGGCGTTCTGAATGGCAAGCGCGCTCGGCATCTGGTTCGCATAGATGTCGCGCGTCGCATCGTTCGAGCTTCCCATGCCGAACAACCCCAGAACGCCGACGACGAGCAACAGCGCGGCGAGAAAGGCCATCGTCAGCCCGACCCGTGCTTTGATCGTCATACTAATTCTCGACATGTCGATTCGTCCTATTGATGGGATGAGGGCGTTCGTTCGAACGCCTAAGGAATGTGGATTAGAGTTGTGACTCTATATGCCGTTTACGGCGGGACGGTCCCGGACTTGAGGAACAGGGACGGATTCAAAACGTCGTACGTTAGGTGAGGAGTACGAACGTTCGGGGGCGATGTTGGGTGCGGCTTCGACGATCGGACCTGCCGTTAAGGCGCGCCGAGTGCCGAAATCACTTCGCTCTGAGTGGGGATCGAGGGTTGAGCGCCCGCGCGCGTAACTGAAATAGCCGCGGCCCGTTGGGCGAAACGCATGGCCGGCTCGAACGAAACCCCAAGCGCAAGCTGCGCGGCGAGTGCGCCGATGAACGTATCGCCTGCCGCCGTCGTATCGACCGCCTTCACCTGCGGCGCCGGATAGTGCTGCGTGCCCGTATCGAGCGCGGCGAGCACCCCTGCCGCGCCCAGCGTGATCAGCACATTGCGTGCGCCTTGACTGCGCAGCGCCAGGGCGGCCACGGCAGCTTCGTCCGGGGAGCCCACGGGCAAGCCGGTCAGCGCCGCTGCTTCGACCTCGTTCGGAATCAGATAATCGACCCAAGGCAGCCAATGGGCCGGGAGCGGCCCCACCGCGGGCGCCGGATTCAGAATTAGCGTCTTGCCCAGGCGCCGCGCTGCGGCAAGCGCAGCTTCGACCGTGGCGACCGGCGTTTCGAGCTGGCAGACAACCACGTCCGCGTCGCGTAGCACACGTTCGTGCGCTGCGATGTCGCTCGGCGACACCTCGCCGTTGCTGCCCGCGATGATCACGATTTCGTTGCGGCCGGCGTCGTCGACGAGAATCAGCGCGACGCCGGTGGGTGTACCGTCGCTCGTGGCGATCGCATGGCAATCGACGCCCTCTTCTTCAAGCCCGGCACGCAGGCTGGCACCGTTCGCGTCGCTGCCCACGCGTCCGATCATGGCGACCGCGGCGCCCAGCCGTGCCGCCGCGACGGCCTGATTGCCGCCCTTGCCTCCCGGTACCTGGGCGAACCCGCTGCCGGCAAGCGTCTGCCCCGGCACCGGCAACTGCGGGACGCGCGCCACGAGGTCCATGTTCAGACTCCCGACCACGGCGACCCGAGCCTGCGCCGGCTGGCGAGCGTCGTCGGAGGGTTTCGTCGTTGCCGTCATGATTCCTCCTGTCGGCCGTCCGTCGGCGAACGGCCCATCATCGTCCATCGAGCGGCCATCAAGCCGGCATCAAGCCGCTATCGAGCAGCGATCAAGCGCAGACTGCCTCGGTGCGGCCGGGATCGGAATCGGCCGTGCCCGCGCAGACGGCGGTCGACTCGCGCAACACGAGCCGTGGCGAGGCGATTCGGTGCCGCGGCCCGCCGCTCTGTGCACCGCTGATGCGCTCGATCAGTGTCTGCGCGGCCGCTTCGCCCAGGGCGCGGACCGAATCGCACACGGTGGACAGCGAAGGATAGGTGTACGCGCCGATTTCCAGGTCGTCGAAACCGATCACCGAGCACTGCGCGGGCACGCGAATGCCGCGCTCGGCCGCCACGCGCAGCGCACCGATGCCCATCATATCGTTGCAGGCAAAGATCGCCGTCGGCTCGAACGCGTCGAACAGCCGCGCAGCGGCAGCCTGCCCCCCTGCGGCCGAGAAGTCGCCCTCCACGATCGCAGCCGGTGGAATCTCGATGCCGCGCTCGGCCAACGCGCGGATGAAGCCGTGCAAGCGCATCGCACTGACCGCCGTCGACACGGCGCCCGTGATGCATCCGATTCTGACATGCCCGAGTTCGAGCAGGTGCCGCGTGGCGAGATAGGCACCGCGCTCGTGATCGATCTGGACGAAATCGGCTTCGAGCCCGGCGATGTTCCGATCGACGATGACGAGCGGCTCGTGTGCATCGGCGAGGCTCTGAGCCAGCACCGCGTCGTCTCCGGCCGATGCGATCACGAGCCCGTCGATGCGCTTTTCGCGCAGCGTGCGCAAGTAGTGCCGCTGCTTGACCGGATCGTCGTCGGAATTGCAGAAGAACATGCAATAACCTTCGCGCGCACAGCCGTCCTCGATACCGCGCGCAAGCTCGGCAAAGTAGGGATTCATGCTGTTCGGCACGACAACGCCGATCGTGGCCGTGGCGCGTGCCTTCAGCGAACGCGCGACTGCCGACGGCACATAGTTGAGTTGGCTGATCGCGCGCTCAACCTTCGCGCGCACGTCGGCCGATACCGGCCGCGAATTGTTCACAACATGCGATACCGTCGTGAACGATACGCCAGCGATGGCCGCTACATCCTTGATCGTCGCCATAACCCGTTTCTCTCTCGCTTGTTTTTGTATGCCGCCCTTGGCGCTCGGCATCCACCCCGTTTACTGCACGCCGGTGCTCGAGTCGGTGCCAGCCCGTCTCGGAAAGCCAGCACCGGCCCCCCCCCCGCCTCAACCGCTTCTGCGCCGGCTGCGATATGTGTCGAGCACCACCGCAACGACGATCACGGCACCCGTGATAATCCGCTTTGTAGGCTCGTTCGCGCCGATCTGTGCCAGACCTGCGGCCAGGACGGAGATGATCAGCACACCAAAGAACGTGCTGATCACCGACCCGCGTCCACCCATCAAACTCGTACCGCCGATGACGACTGCAGCGATGACCTGCAGTTCAAGCCCCGCGCCCGCGTTCGGATCCGCCGCTTCGAGCCGCGAGACCTGAAAGAGCGATGCCACGCCTGCGGCGGCGCCCATCAGCGCGAACACGGCGATCTTGTAAGGCCGCGGATCGACGCCAGCCAGCCGGACCGCTTCTTCATTCGTCCCGATCCCGATCAGATGCCGGCCGAAGATGGTGCGCGTCAGCACGAGCTGCGCCGCGACCATGACAAGCACCGCGATGATGAACGCCGGCGAAATGCCGGCAGCGATCGGATTCGACAGGATATCGAACGCATCGCCGATGTAAGCCGTACGCGAGTTCGTCAACTGATACGCGAGGCCGCGTGCGCCTTCGAGTACACCGAGCGACACGATGAACGACGGAATGCGCCAGCCGACGGTGACGCTGCCCGTGATCGTGCCGGTCGCGGTCGCCGCGGCGATGCCCACCAGCGCCGCGGCCGCCGGGGGCCACCCCCACTTCAGCGCGGCGACGCTCACGACCGAGGCCGAAAGCGCGAGCACCGAGCCGACCGAAAGGTCGATGCCGGCGATGATCAGGACGAAGGTCATCCCCACCGACAACACGACGAGGTCGGGAATCTGGTTGGCGATCGTACTGAACGTGTCGTACGTCAGAAAGTGCGAGCTCAAGATCGAAAACAGCACGATCATGGCGGCCAGGGCGCCGGCGAGTCCGAGGTAGTTCGAAAAGCCAAGGCGCGTTCCGCCCGGCTTCGCGCTCGGTGCTTCGCTCGCGAGCGGCGGCGGGCTGCCCTCGGGGCGCGCGGATGGGTCGGTCATGGCAGACTCCGTGCGTCGTGCGAATGGAATGCGCTAGCGGCGCGCGGCGCATCGATATGTCCCGCGAACGCGGCAGCCAGCAGCGCGTCCTGCGTCCACTCGTCCCGCTTGAAAATACCCGTCATCCTACCGGCAGACATGACGCCGATCCGGTCGCAGATCAACATCAGCTCGCGCAGATCGCTCGAGACGACGACGAGCGCGCGGCCTTGCCGGGCAAGCGCGCCCATCAGGTGGTAGATGTCGAACTTCGCGCCCACGTCGATGCCGCGCGTCGGTTCGTCGAACAGCAGCACCGTGGCCTCGCGTGCCAGCGGTCGCCCGATCACGACTTTTTGCTGATTGCCGCCCGACAGCTCGGCCACGATCTGCCCCGGGCCGGACGTCCGAACCCGCATCGCATCGATCTGCCGCTGCGCAAGCGCGTGTTCGCGCCCGGTGTCGACGACGCCGAAGCGGGACAGGCGCGACAGGTTGCCGAGCGAGACATTGGCTGCGATCGACTGCGACAGCAGCAGCCCTTCGCCCTTGCGATCCTCGGTGATGAGCGCGATGCCGCGGCGCACCGCGTCGGCCGGTGAGGCGATCTTCACCGGCTCGGGCGGTAGACCGAGCGCAACGGTGCCCGTATCGGCCGCATCGGCGCCGTAGATCAGACGCAGCAGCTCGGTGCGGCCGGCCCCGATCAGGCCGCTGATGCCGAAAATTTCCCCGGCTCTGACTTCGAACGAGACATCGCGCACGACATCGCCGCGTCCGATCCCCTCGATTCTGAGGATCGGCGCGCCGATCCGGCGCTCGCCGAAGTCGATCCGCTCGCCGACCTCGCGGCCGACCATCAGCGTGACGAGACGCGCGCTCGTGACGTTTTCGATCCGGTCGACGTCGACAAGGCGGCCGTCGCGCAGCACGGCCACACGCTCCGCAATGCGTGCCAGCTCTTCGAGTCGGTGCGAAATGTAGACGATCGCGACGCCGTTTGCCTTCAGGCGGGCAATCTGTTCGAACAGCAGGTCGACTTCGCGCGCGCTTAGCATGGCCGTCGGCTCGTCGAAAATCAGTACGCGCGTGTCGCCGATCAGATTGCGGGCGATCTCGACCATTTGCTGATGCCCGATCCCGAGCGCGCCTACGGGCGTATCGGGGTCGATAGCGTCGAGGCCGACGCGTGCCATGGCCGCGCGCGCATCGTCGGCGAGCCGCACGCGGTCGATCCAGCCCAACGCCCGGGGCCCCCGGTGCGGCAGATGGTCGAAGAACAGGTTCTCGGCCACCGAGAGCGTCGGCAGCAGATTGAGCTCCTGCATGACCATGCGCACGCCCTGCGCTTCGGCATCGCGACGGCTGGCGGGCGCATACGCGGCGCCTGCGAGCCGCATCGAACCCGTCGTCGGCGTGACGAGCCCACCGATGATTTTCGACAGCGTGCTCTTGCCTGCGCCGTTTTCGCCCGTCAATGCCAGTACCTGACCGGCAAAGAGGTCGAGCGTCACATCAGCGAGTACGGGCTCGGCGTAGGTTTTGCCGAGGCCCGTCACGCTCAGCGCGGGAGGGGTTGCATCGTCGTGGTGGGTCGAATCCATCGCGTTTCCGTTCTCGAGGCCGCTCATACGGCAGCGACTTCGCGCGCCGGCTGTTTGCCTGGGACGCGTCTCTCGGAGATATCGGCACGGGCGCGCGTTTCTTGAGCGCCCCCGAGCGCAGCGGCCTTGACACGCAGCGCAGCCGGCACCGATCCGAAGCCGGGCCGCTTGCCGCGAGCGAGACTTCGGGCCAGACGCAGGCCACCGCCGCATTTGCTACTTCGACGCCTTCGTGACGAGATCGACGGGCGTTTCAACGACGGCCGACAGATCCGCCTGCTTGATATGTCCTTTGATGCCCTTGAGCGCCGTGTCGATCCCGAACACGGCCTGTTTGGCCGCATATTGGTCGGCCGTCGCCAGCACACGGCCGTCCTTGAGCATCGGCTTGATGGCGTCGATGTTGTCGTAGCCGACGATCTGCACCTTGCCCTGTTTGCCTGCCGCGCGCACGGCAGACACGGCGCCGATGGCCATGTTGTCGTTGCCGCAGAGCAGCGCCTTGATGTTCGGGTATTGGTTCAGCATCGCGGAGGCGATGGCATTGCCCTTGTCGATCTCCCATTCGCCCGACTGGACCGAGTCGACTTTCG
The DNA here is from genome assembly GCA_966431825.1 of uncultured Trinickia sp. Lineage (GTDB taxonomy): Bacteria > Pseudomonadota > Gammaproteobacteria > Burkholderiales > Burkholderiaceae > Trinickia. The sequence continues at coordinate 2,917 of CBJMQH010000173.1, read as the reverse complement.
CGTGAATCTTCTCCATCGCATCCTTGAAGCCGGCCGTGCGCTGTTGCGCGTTGGTCGTCGTCGACACCCCCTCGATGATGCCGACTTCGTCGCCGGCCTTCAGCCGCTTCGCGAGATAGTCGCCGACCTTCTCGGCCCCCTTGCGGTTGTCGGGACCGACGAACGGCACGTTCAGCGATTTCGACTTCAGCACCTCGGGGTCGAGCCGGTTGTCGATATTGACGACGATGATGCCGGCGTCGATGGCCTTCTTGACAACGGGCACGAGCGCTTTCGAATCGGCCGGCGCGAGCACGATCGCATCGACGTGGCTGTTGATCATCTGCTCGACGATGTTGATTTGCGCCGCCGTATCGGTTTCATTCTTGATCCCGTTCGTGATCAGATCGAACGAGGATGCATTGTGCTTCTGATAATCCTTTGCGCCGGTTTCCATCGTCAGGAAAAATTCGTTCGCAAGCGACTTCATCACGAGCGCCACCTTGGGCTTGCCCGGGGCCTGCGCCATGGCATCCGCCGCGCAGAACGGCGCGGCGGCAACGACTGCGAGCGATGCGATCCCGGCAATGAGGCGGCGACGGGTGTCATGCTTCATGAGGTTCTCCTTTCCTTGTTATGGGCTCCTCGTCGCCGACGAGCCATGATTTTCAAAGCGAACACGCAAGAACGGCAGTCCGTCCGGCCAGGCGCCGGCGCGGCGGGCCCGCATATGGCATGGGACATGCGGGAGCGACTATGCTGGACCGTTATTGAGATGCGCGCAAGGTGAGCGCGTGTCAGGGCGGGGTTCGAGCGGCAGGCCGTGCCGCAAATACAACGAACGGCGAGCGCCGTTTGTTTGCTGCGCTGCGAAGGCGGCTCGCAGCGCACGGCGTCAGCTTCGCAACAGTTTATAGGTGATGGACCGACGACCCGTCGACCTTGCCGTCGATGATGTCGCGCGCGTACTGCAAGCCGACGCGATGCGCTTCGAGTTGATCGCCGAGCGGTGCGTGCTCCGGTACGCCGAAGATCTCGGCTTTGCCGTGTTCCCCACTCGCCTTTCGAGAAATCGTGACGACGATATCGAAATGACGCGGTGCGTCGGCTGCCTGGTCGGGCTCTTTCGCACGCCGCAATGTCTGTACGCCTATTGCGAAGCCCTTGTACTGCTCGGTGAACGGTACGGACGACATAGCGTTGGCACTCCCTTCTGTCTGGAACGCACAGCCGCGTGCCGATGCACCACCCGATTGACGCGGCTTTCGCGTCGACCGACGCAAAAGCCGTTCCGGGGCGATCGTGCGGCGGCGCTGCCTACAAGCGCGCGCCGTTCGATGGGCGCGAATGCCGGAAACATTGAAGAAATTACCATGCTATCCGTCCGACATAGGACACGCTTGCCGATCGAGCGGGGCTGGTAGGCGAGGCGCGCAGATGCGCACACCAAACCTGTGCAATTCTTCTATGATGGCTGCCAAGACGGCCCGAACATTCCTTCAGACAAAAGATGCCACGGGCCGCCCTCTCGGCAGCGTTTCCGCATGGCGGAGGATTGAATGGCATGGAGACAGAACCGCTGGTTCAGGCGTTGGCTCATCGTGATCGTGTTCTGGGCGGTGCCCGTCGCGATTGTGGCGATTCGAGAGATTCGCGATGAGATGGCTTACAACATCGACGACCTGAATCGCGCACTCACTACGTGGGAATTAACCGATGCCCAAAAGGCAGCGGGAGCGGCTGCGCTGTGCCGCGGCACGGCTGACGAGGCGCGTCAAGCCGGCTGTCCGGCAGCGGTACTGGCTGCGAACGCGGCGCGGCAACAGGAAGCGCGCGACGAATATACGCTGCGTCGCAACACGCTCGCCGGGTATCTCTGGCATGCGTTCGTCGGCTACTGGGTCGTCCCTGCGGCGTTCCTTTTTGCCCTCGGCCTCGTAATCGCCGGCATTCGCCGCGCCCTGCGGCGACCGCCGACCGTCAAACGTCCCGCCCCGCATTGACCGAATTCGGGACAGCTCGCTGGCATGCCACGTGCTGGACTTAGGCTCGCGTTGTGTGTGATTGACGCTTCGTCCAAACCCGCCGTCGCGCGGTTTGACCGACGGATCATAACGGAGAGAGTCCATGCGAAATCGGAATCTGAGGAACATTGCGGCCGCTGTGACGGTTGGCGTGCTGGCGCTCGCCGGCTGCACGGCGACGACGAACAACGGCAACCCGGTAGGCGCGTCACCGGGCAGCACGTCGAACAAGCGGCAGGAAGTGAATGCGAGCGTCGATAACACGCTTTCGCGCCTCTACGCGCAGGTGCCGGGCTCCCGCGAGCTCGTGAACAAGGCGCACGGTGTTTTGGTGTTCCCGAAGGTGTTGCAAGCCGGCTTTGTCGTGGGCGGCCAATACGGCCAGGGTGCCCTGCGCGTAGGCGGGTCGACGCAGGCGTACTACAACATCGTCTCGGCGTCGGTGGGCTTGCAGGCAGGCGCGCAATCGAAGGCCATGATCTTCCTGTTCATGACCGACGATGCGTTGAATGCGTTCCGGCAGCGCGATGGCTGGTCGGTTGGCGGCGACGCTTCGGTGGCCGTGCTGAAGATGGGCGCGAACGGCGCGATCGATACGACGTCGGCAACGAAGCCCGTCGAGGTGATCGTCCTGACGAACGCCGGGCTGATGGGCGATCTGTCCGTCGAAGGGACCAAGATCTCGCGCGTCAACAGCATCGACCTCTTCCGCTTCAGGGCGGCGCGGCACGCACCGCGCTGCCCTGCCCTGCTTTCCCCTTCTTGTCTGCGCGGCCGGCCTTGCGCCGGCCTCCGAAATGGCCGGCGTCGTCGCCATGCTCGCCTCCTGCGCCGTCTTCGTCGTCGACGACACCTTCATGAAGCTGGCCGCCGACGCGGTGCCGCCGTTCGAAATCCTGACGCTTCGCGGAATC
>CBJMQH010000172.1:0-10042 GCA_966431825.1 uncultured Trinickia sp. | reverse complement strand
GCCGACGGTTTGATGTTCTGGTTGTGACGGAACAGGTTGTGCGGATCGTACCGATTCTTTACCGCCACGAGCCTTTCGTAGTTCTCACCATAGGCCGAGCCGATGCGGCTTGCTTCGTCATCGGTCAGGAAGTTCACGTACACGCTGCCGAGCGCAAACGGCGCCGACGCTTCGAAGAACGCACGCGCCCACGCCACGCAGCGTGCGTCTTCGCTTGCGTCGTCCCAGCGGCCGTGGACGTTCATTACGAACTTGGCATCGCGATTCGAATAGGCCATTGCATCGGGTGCGACGCGCATGGTCTGTGCGCCGATTGCGCCGAAGAAAATCTCGCATTGAGGCGAGGGCAGGGTGGCGATTGCGTTGACGAATGCATCGATCAGGCCGTCGTCCAACTGCGACAGATTGTGCGACTTCCAATAGTTGCGTGCGCCCGGTGTGAGCAGCGGGTCGAACGCCTGCTGCCATGCCGCGTAGGGCATCGGTCCAAGATGCTCGCCGTAAGGCGTACCGAATCCGCGGACCTCTGCGATCGCCTCGGGACCGCGTGAGACTTCGCCCGAGTAGCAAATCGCAAAGGCGATGATCGGTTTGCCGTGCACGTCGGCAGGCAGGAAGGGAAGCGGCGGCGCAAGGCGGGCAACGCACCACACGGTCAATTCGTCAGGCCATTTGTCGATGGCCTCGCGGTATTTGACGAGTGCATTGCGCGCCTGGTCCATCGGCAGCACGACGAGGCCGCCATAGACCTCCGGGCCGACCGGATGCAGCTGGAATTCGAACATCGTAACCACACCGAAGTTTCCGCCCCCGCCGCGGATTGCCCAGAACAAGTCGGGATGCGAATCGGCACTGCAGTGGACGAAGCCCCCGTCGGCCGTCACGACATCCGCGGCGAGCAGGTTGTCGACGGACATGCCAAAACGGCGGCTCAGCCAGCCGAAGCCGCCGCCAAGTGTCAGGCCTGCCACGCCGGTCGTCGAGTTGATGCCGAGCGGCGTTGCAAGCCCAAACGCCTGTGCCTCGTGGTCGAAGTCGCGCAGCGTGCAGCCCGGTTCGACAAAGGCGCGTTGCGCAGCCGGGTCCACGCGGACCGACTTCATCGGCGAGAGGTCGAGCATCAGTCCGTCGTTGCAGACGGCGCTGCCTGCGATGTTGTGCGCGCCGCCGCGTATGGCGAGGAGCAGCGCATTGTCCCGCGCGAAGTTCACCGCGCGGCGAACGTCGGCCACGCCCGCACATCGCACGATGACTGCCGGGCGGCGGTCGATCATCGCGTTCCATACACGACGTGCGTCGTCGAAACCGGGATCGGATGCGAGCAGAACGTGCCCGCGCGTCGCAGCGCGCAGCGCATCGATCGCTTCGCTGGAGAACGTGCCCATGGAACACCTCATCGTGCGATGTACGGACGAGACGAACTGCCGGACGTTGACTTGCGAACTTCGGCTAACTGCTGCGGGGCGACGCCGCGGGTGGCGTGCCGTCATGGAAGAGCGTTTTAAGCTGCGAGCGCAGCTCGGCGGAATCGGTATGCTTGTGCACGGTCACCGCGTGCTGTACGGCGGCTTCCAGCAACTCGCTTTCGGAATCTGCGGATATCGCGACCGAGCAGTTCATCTCGCTCGGAAATTCGCGGCAATCGATGTATCTGCGTGCCATGACCGTCTCCTCATACGAGAGCGTCATTCACGTTGCGTGTATGGCCGGTGCGCGGGGGCGCACGAAGGGGATAGCGCGCGAGCGAAACGACTTCGAAAGTATAGGCCGCGTACAGCGAATTGAAAGTAACGCGGCGGAGCTTACGCCTCGCGCGTACGCCGCTTGTGCTCGTACATCGCTTTGTCTGCGCGCACCAGAAGATCATGGGCGGTCGCGTTGCTGTTCGGCTTCCACGCTGAGCGGCCCACGCTCCAGCTGAGCCGATAGCCGCGCGCGGTCACGTCGTTGAACTGCTCGACGCCGCTTCTGATTCGTTTGACGATTGCGTCCTCGGCCGCTTCATCGGCATCGATCAGCAGTGCCACGAATTCGTCGCCGCCCGAGCGTGCGACGATGTCCGTTTCGCGCAACGCGTCGCGCAGCGCGTGGGCGAAGCCCGTCAGTGCACGGTCTCCTTCGGCGTGACCGTAGCGGTCGTTGATCGGCTTGAAGCGGTCAAGGTCGAAGAAGAGCAGCGTCGCGGACAGACCCGCCCGCTTGCAGACATCCAGCGCGTACGGCGCGCGTGCCTCGAAGCCCCGGCGGTTCAGGAGGCCGGTCAGTGAATCGGTGGTCGCCAGTTGCAGCATGGCGATTTGTTGCTCTGCGATGGTGCCCAGATCGCGCAGCAGCATCCGGGCTTCGTCATCGAAGCTTCGCGGCTTCGTATCGACGACGCAAATCGTGCCGATGCGAAAGCCGCTGACCTTCAGCGGACATCCCGCGTAAAAGCGGGCGTGCGGCGAATCGAGGACGAGCGGACTGTCGGCGAAGCGCGGGTCCGCGAGCGCATCCTCGACGATCAGCAATTCGTCGGACAGGATCGCGTGGCCGCAGAACGAAATATCACGCGGCGTTTCGCGCTGGCTCAGGCCGATGCACGACTTGAACCACTGCCGATCGGCATCCACGAGCGAAACCTTGGCGATCGGTGTATCGAACAAGTGTCGCGCGATGCGCGTGAGCCGATCGAAGCGCTCGTCTGCCTCGGTATCGAGCAGATCGAGCGCACGGAGTGCGCTGACGCGAGCCCCGTCGTTGAGTGGGAAAGGTGCTTTCTGCATGTGAGCGACGTCCCGAAACGCTGCAAGGACCCGGTGCTGTCTCCGTGCCCCGGGGCCCTTTTCGAGCAATATTTCGCAGCATATCGCATGCCTTTATTCGGCAATTGGCCGATCAGGGTGCACACATGCCCCCGCTTCACTCAATTGATGCGTGCCGTACCTCGCTTCGAGGCGAACGGCCGATTCCGCATATGGTTCGGAATGCTTATAGATCTCGCAGCGCGAAGCGTTTCAGCTTGCCTGTTTCCGTGCGCGGCAGGGCATCGAGGAACTGGATCGCACGAGGGTACTTGTACGGGGCGACGGTGCTTTTGACGAACGCTTGCAAGTCCGCCGCGAGGGCGTCGGTCGGGCGGTAGCCGGGCTTCACGACCACGTACGCATTCACGATTTGGCCTCGCTGCGCGTAGGGCACGCCGATCACGCAGCACTCCGCCACGGCCTCGTGTTGCATCAGCACGCTTTCTACTTCGGGCCCCGAAATGTTGTACCCGGCGGAAACGATCATGTCGTCGGCGCGCGCCTGATAGAACACGTAGCCGTCTTCGTCGAGATAGGCCGCGTCGCCGGGCATGTTCCAGCCGTCCCGGACGAATTTCGTCTGACGTGGGTCAGCCAGATAGCGGCAGCCGGTCGGACCCCGTACGGCGAGCTTGCCCACGGTGCCGGCCGGGACGGGGCGCATGTCGTCGTCGACGACGGCAATCACATAACCCGGCACCGCCTTGCCGATTGCGCGGCTGCGCACGGCATCGCCGGCGGCCGAGACGAAAATGTGGATCATCTCTGTGCCGCCGATCCCGTCGATCATTTCGATTCCTGTCGTCTCGCGCCAGAGCGTGCGCGTGGAATCGGGCAATGCTTCGCCGGCCGAGACGGTCTGCTTCAGCGACGAAATATCGAATCGCGGTACGAGCGGCGCCATTTGTCGGTAGAACGTCGGTGCCGTGAACATGATGGTCGCGCGGTAGCGCTCCACGGTCTGAAGCAGCGTCTCCGGTGTCAGACGCTCGATGAGGACGGTGGACGCGCCCACCCGCAGCGGGAAGCAAAGCAGGCCGCCCAGACCGAAAGTGAACGCGAGCGGCGGCGTCCCGCAGAACACGTCGGCGGCTGTCGGCTTCAGGATGTGACGCGGGAACAGATCGCACATCGCAAGAACGTCGCGATGGAAATGCATGCATCCCTTGGGCGCGCCGGTTGTGCCGCTCGTGAATGCGATCAGGCAAACATCGTCGGCGGCCGTATCGCATGCTTCGAACGAAGCGCTCTTCGAAGCCGAGAGCGCATCGAGCGAGTCTGCGTCGTCGCAGTGAAAGCGCACGACCTGCTGGAGATCCGGGCAGAAGTGAGGACTTCCGACGCCGCGACATGCGTCGAGCTCGTCGACGAGGCGGGTATCGCACAGTGCGGCGGCAATGCGCGCTTTGTCGATGATTTGCTTCAACTCTTTGGCGCGCAACAGCGGCATCGTCGGTACAACGACGAGGCCCGCCTTCAGGCTAGCCAGGAACGCCACGGCCATTTCAAGCGTATTCGGGCCGCGCAGCAGGATGCGGTTGCCGGGGACGAGCCCCATGTCTTCGACGAGCACGTGGGCCGCGCGATTCACGCGTTCGAGCAGGAGCCGGTAGGTCGTTGCTTGCGGTGTCCCGTCGCGGTCGGACCAGACCGCCACCCGCTCGCCGTGTCCGGCTTCGACGGCACGGTCGAGCAATTCGGTCGCGCAGTTCAAGCGGGGCGGATAGGCGACATCGGGGGACTCGAGGAGAAAAACGGGCCATTGATCTTGCGGCGGCAGGTTCTCACGCGCGAACGTATCGACGTGGGCAGACGGTTCCATGGCACGCTCCTCGCGTTCAGTCGGGAATGACGGCGGTTGCTTCGATTTCCACTTTTGCTTCGTCTTCGATCAGGGCTACGACCTGTACGGCACTCATGGCGATGTCGTAGTCGCCGATCAGCTCACGGAATGCGCGACCGACATCTTTCAGCGCGGCCAGGTATTCGCGTTTGTCCGTCACATACCAGGTCAGCCGCACGAGGTGTTCAGGGCGTCCGCCCGCTTCGTGCAGGACGGCGACGACATTCGCGAGCGCCTGGCGGGCCTGGCCCGCGAAGTCGGTCGTCTGGAAACGCGCTTGCGCGTCCCAACCGATTTGCCCGGCGATGAAGACTTGCGTGCCGCGTGCAGCCACGCCGTTTGCATAGCCGCGCGGCTTGATCCACTCGGCCGGTAGCAGGGCTTTTTTCATCGTGAGGTCTCCTCTTGTTCGGTGGCGGTCTCGACGCGCGCGAGCGCGGCGCAGATATCGGCCGGAATATCGATCGAAGCGCCCGTGTCGAGCGACGTCGTCACGAGTACTTGCGTGGCGCGAAAGCGCACTTCGGTGCCCGAGAGGCCCGTGATCGTGATGCGCAGCGAGCGCCGGCCCACGGTGTCGAGCGACAGCGCGAGCGTGATCGTTTCGCCCATGCGGCTCGGTCGTGCGAATTCGCAGTCGAGCTTGACGATCGGCAGTCCGATACGGCGTACGCCGATCATCCCGGCGTAGTCGATGCCGAGCGATTCGGTGAACCAGTCTTCGACGAGCGCGTTCGTGAGCGTCAGGTACTGTGGGAAAAAGACGATGCCCGCCGGGTCGCAATGCGAGAACCGGATCTTGACGGGCTGCTCGAACACGGTCTGTGCGGGCCGGCTCATGACGATGCTCCGGGCGCCTCGGCCGCATACGCTTTCAGCAAATCGCGGCCGACGATCAATTGCTGCACCTCGGTGGCGCCCTCATAAATGCGCAATGCACGGATCTCGCGATACAGCTGTTCGACGGGGGTATCGCACTGCACGCCCTTGCCGCCCCAGATCTGCACGGCGGCGTCGATGACCTGTTGAGCGCCCTCGCTTGCGTGCCATTTCGCGAGTGCCGCTTCCCGCGTTACCGTGCGGCCGCGGTCGCGCAGCCATGCGGCTCGATAGACGAGCAGTGCCGCGCTGTCGATCGTGAGCGCCATTTGCGCGAGCTTGGCTTGAGTCAGTTGGAAATCGCCGAGCGTCTGCCCGAACATCTTGCGTGACGATGCACGTTCGAGGGCTTCAGCCAATGCCCGCCGCGCAAACCCGAGCGACGCTGCTGCGACCGACGTGCGGAAGATATCGAGCGTGCGCATCGCAAGCTTGAACCCTTCACCGCGCGCGCCGAGCATCTGGTGTTTCGGTACGCGCGCGCCGTCGAATACGAGCCGGGCGAGCGGATGCGGTGCGATGACCTCGATCCGTTCCGCGATCTGTAGGCCGGGCGTATCGGCATCGACGACGAACGCCGTGATGCCGCGTGCACCGGGCGCTTCGCCCGTGCGTGCGAAGACGACGTAGAAATCGGCAATGCCGCCGTTCGAGATCCAGGTCTTCGTGCCGTCGAGCACGTAGGCATCGCCGTCATCGCGCGCGGTGAGCGCCATGGCGGCAACGTCGGATCCTGCCTCCGGCTCGGACAGCGCAAAGGCGGCAATCGCCGTGCCGCTCGCTACGCGCGGCAGATAGTGCCGCTTCTGTGCGTCGGTGCCGGCCAGCGAGATCGCGCCTGAGCCGAGGCCCTGCATAGCCAAGGCGAAGTCGGCGAGACCCGCATGCTTTGCCAGCGTTTCACGCAGCAGGCACACGGCCCGAGTATCGATCGTGTCGCCATGGCCGCCGTAGGCCGTGCCGCCGACGCCGTAGCGCAGCCAGCCTGCTTCGCCGAGCTGGCGCACGAGCCGACGGCAGGCTTCGTCGGCATGGGTGCGTTCGTGCAACAGGGGCGCCAGCGCGCCCAGTTCGGCCGAGCACCAGTCGTCGATCTGTGCGCCCAGTGTGCGGTGATGGTCCTCGAAGAACGGCCATTCGAGCGCATCGGCGATGTCGCGGTTTGCCATGTCGGTCGCTCTCTTAGTTGCCTTCGAACACGGGGCGTGTCTTTGCCGAGAACGCACGATAGGCGCGGTCGAAGTCTTGTGTCGCCATGCAGATTGCCTGCGCCTGCGCTTCCGATTCGATCGCCTCGTCCACGCTCATGCTCCACTCCTGATGCAGCATTTTCTTTGTGATGCCGTGCGCGAAGTTCGGGCCTGCGGCGATGTCCCGCGCGAGCGCGGTCGCCTCGCCAGCCAGTTGGGCGGGATCGCAGAGTCGGTTGTAAAAACCCCAGGTGTAGGCCTCTTCGCCGCTCGCTGTGCGGCCTGTGAACAGCAGCTCCGATGCGCGCCCCTGGCCGATGATGCGCGGCAGGATCGCGCAGGCACCCATGTCGCAGCCGGCCAGGCCGACGCGCGTGAACAGGAACGCGAGCTTGCTGCGCGCGGTGCCGAGCCGAAGATCGGATGCCATCGCGAGAATGGCGCCGGCACCGGCGCACACGCCGTCGACTGCCGCGACGATGGGCTGCGGGCAATGGCGCATGGCTTTGACGAGGTCGCCCGTCATCCGCGTGAACATCAGCAGTTCGGGCATCGGCAGACCGGTCAGCGGGGCGATGATGTCGTGCACGTCGCCGCCCGAACAGAAATTCTCACCGGCGCCTTGAAGCACGACCACGTGGACATCGGTTGCATAGGCGAGCGCGCGGAACAGGTCGCGCAGTTCGGCGTACGAATCGAATGTGAGCGGATTCTTGCGCTCGGGTCGGTTCAGCGTGATGGTGGCTACGCCTTCGTCGAGCTTCCAGAGAAAATGGCGCGGCGTATAGCCGGCCAATGCCGTACGGTTACCGGCGCGTAGCGCGTCGGCGTTTGCTGCAGGCGGGGTAGTGGCCGTCATGGGGGTGCGCTCCTCTCGTTGTCTGTCGGTTCGGACGTGCGACCGTCAGCCGGCAGCGGCTGGCCTCCGGTGGGCCTATCGCTGCGCTTCGGGCTTTTAGTCCTTGAGCAAATCGTTCAGATGGGTTTTGAGGTGTCCCAACTGTTCGTGAAGTTCGGTTTTGTCCGCTGATCCGAGCCCGCCGAGCAATTCGATGACCCAGCCCTCGTGGGCTCGGGCCATCTTGTCGAAGGCGCGGCGGCCGGCCGGCGTGAGCCGAACGCTGAATGAGCGCCGGTCGTTCGGATCGGTGTCGCGGGCCACGAGGGCTTCTTTTTCGAGCTGGTCGGTGATGCCGGTGACGTTGCCGCCGGTGACCATGAGCCGACGCGAGAGCTCGCTCATCTTGAGCCCTTCGGGATGACGTTCGAGTTGCGCCATCAAGTCGAAGCGCGGCAGCGTCGTATCGAACTCGGTGCGCAGGCGGCGGCGCAGCTCGGTTTGAACGAGGTTCGTCGTGGTCAAGAGGCGCAGCCAGAGGCGCAGGCTTTGATGGCTGTCGGCGTCGGCGCGCATTTCGAGGTCGACGACGTTATCGCTGCTCGCCGAATCGGCAACCGCCTTCTTTTTGGTCGTAGCACGTTGGGCGTCAGTCACATTACTTCTCCACCGCTGATCGAAATCGATTGGCCCGTGACCGACGACGAGGCCGGCGACGCGAGCCAAACCACGGCCTGCGCCACTTCTTCGGGGCGCACGAACCGTTGCTGCGGGTTCAGGCTTTGCAAGGCCGCGCGCGCGTCGTCGATGTGGCGGCCTGTCTTGTTGACGACTTGCGCGAGTGCCGAGTCCAGCAGTTCGGTTTCCGTGTAGCCGGGGCAGACTGCGTTGACGGTAATGCCCTTTGTTGCGACTTCGAGTGCGAGCGCGCGCGTGAGGCCGATCACCCCGTGCTTGGCCGCACAATATGCGGCGACGTACGGATAGCCAATCTGGCCGGCCGTGCTCGCGACGTTGACGATGCGGCCCGACGCCTTCTCCACCATGGCCGGCAAGACGGCCTTCGTGCAGTAGAACGCGCCCGTGAGGTTCACGTCGAGCAGGCGCTGCCAGAGGGCGGCGTCGGTCTTCATAAAGGGTGCCGCCTGGGCCTGGCCCGCGTTGGTGACGAGGATGTCGACGGCGCCGAAACGCTTCGCTGCTTCGGCGAATGCCGTGTCGACCGATGCTTCGCGCGTGACATCCACAGCGACGCAGGCGACATCGGCAAAGGCGGCGAGCTTCGCGCGCTGCGTGTGCAGCCGCTCAGCGTCGCGGCCCATGAGCGTGATGCGTGCGCCTGCTTGTGCCAGGGCTTCGGCCGTTGCAGCACCGATGCCGCTGCCCCCGCCGGTGATGACGGCGTGCAGGCCTGCGAGTGAAGCGGGGGTCATCGGGCTGCTCCTTGAAGTGCTGCGCGCTCGCGCTCGACGTTGCGTTCGAGCTGCGTTTTAGCGGCCAGATATTGTTTCGGCCAGGCCATGTCGAAGTAGCCGATCTTCGCGGCCTCGGTGAGTGTCCAGGCGGGGTTCGCGAGATGCGGGCGGGCGACGGCGCAGAGATCGGCGCGGCCGGCGGCGATGATGCTGTTCACGTGATCGGCTTCGGAAATGGCGCCGACCGCAATCGTGGCGATACCGGCTTCGTTGCGGATGCGGTCGGCGAACGGGGTTTGGAACATCCGGCCGTAGACGGGCTTTTCGGCCTTGCTGACTTGGCCCGACGACACGTCGATCATGTCGGCTCCCGCCGCTTTGAAGGCGCGGGCGATGGCTACGGCGTCATCGGGTGTCGTGCCGCCTTCGACCCAGTCGTGCGCGGAAATGCGGACGGAGATGGGCTTGTGCTGCGGCCAGATTCGACGGATGGCGGCGAAGACTTCGAGCGGATAGCGCAGACGGTTTTCGAGCGTGCCGCCGTAGGTATCGGTGCGGTGGTTCGTGAGCGGTGAGAGGAAGCTCGAGAGGAAGTAGCCGTGCGCGCAGTGCAGCTCGAGCCAATCGAATCCAGCTTCGTCGGCCATGACGGCTGCTCGTACGAATTGTGCTTCGATGGCGCGCAGATCTTCGGGCGTTGCTTCGCGCGACCATTGGCTGACGCCGGGCAGATATTGTTGGCGCGATGCGGAGACGAGCGGCCAGTTGCCTTGCGGCAGCGGTTGGTCGATACCTTCCCAGGCGACGCGTGTCGATGCCTTGGCGCCTGCATGGCCGAGCTGGATGCCGATTTTGGCATCGCTTGCGTGGTGTACGAAATCGACGATGCGGCGCCATGCCTCGCGCTGCCCGGGTGTGTAAAGGCCGGGGCAGCCGGGTGTGATGCGGGCTTCGGGCGATACGCACGTCATTTCGGTCATGACGAGTGCGGCGCCGCCCATGGCGCGTGCGCCGAGATGGGCGAGGTGATAGTCGCCGACGGTGCCGTCGACGGCCGAGTACTGCGCCATCGGCGAAACGACGACGCGATT
>CBJMQH010000171.1:0-10047 GCA_966431825.1 uncultured Trinickia sp. | reverse complement strand
GTGGAGCTTTCGGCGTAGAACGGCAGCGCATAGAGCGTGCCGTTGTACGAGAGGCTGTCGCGCACGGTCTTGATGACATCTTTCTCGTCGTAGTCGGCCGGCAGATTCGTCATCGGTGTCAGCCACCCGCGCTTACCCCACTGCGGCGCCTCGTACGCGCCGATCATCATCACGTCGAACTGCCCGCTGCCGGTGGTGATGTCGGTCGTCGCACGTTGGCGCAGCACGTTCTCTTCGAGCACGACCCAATTGAGCTTGATGTCGGGATTCTTCTGCTCGAAGTCCGACGACAGCTTCTTCATCTCGATCATGTCGGGATTGTTGACGACCGCGACCGTCACCGTTGCGGCCGAAGCCGCCGACACGCCGAGCGCCGCGCAGATGAGCGCGCCTGCGGCGACACCGCGGCGCGTGAAACGGGCATTGCGTTGCATCACACTGTCTCCTTCGTTTGTACGTTGTGGTGAAACTGCTGTTACCGCGCGCGATCGAAACGATCGAGCGGCACGTCGCGCGCGAGGATGTTTCAACTCATCCAGTTGCCGCCATCGACATTGAGCGTCTGTGCGGTGATGTAGTCCGCATCGGCCGAAGCAAGAAACAGCGCCGCCCCGGTCAAGTCGGCCGGCACACCCATGCGTCCGAGCGGCACGGCCTCGCCGACGAGCCGCTTCTTCTCCCCCAGCGGCCGCCCTTCGTAACGGGCAAAGAGCGCATCGACCTCTTCCCACATCGGCGTGTCCACGACGCCCGGCGCAATACCGTTGACATTGATGCCGTGCGGCGCCAGCGCGAGTGCCGCCGACTGCGTGTAACTGAGCACCGCTGCTTTGGTCGCACAGTAGTGCGAAACGAGCGCTTCTCCGCGGCGGCCTGCTTGCGACGACATGTTGATGATCTTGCCGCCGCGCCCCTGCTCGACCATCTGGCGGGCCACGGCCTGCATCAGAAAGAACATCCCCTTCACATTGACGGCGAAAAGACGGTCGAAGATCTCCCACGATTCGTCGAGCAGCGGCCGCATGTCGAAGATGGCGGCGTTGTTGAAAAGGATGTCGATGCCGCCGAAGCGTTCGAGCGCCGATGCAAGGATCCGGTCGATGTCCTCTCGGCGTGTCACATCGGCCCGTACCGTCAACACGCGCTGCGCATAGCGCTCGGTGAGCGCAACGCAGATCGCATCGGCCGGCTTGACGTCGACGAGCACGCAGCGCGCGCCTTCCTCCAGATAACGCTTGGCAACCGCTTCACCGATGCCGCTTGCGGCGCCGGTGAGGATCGCGACTTTGTCGTGCAGTCTCACGAACTGTCTCCAATGGGGTGCAATGAAACCCGCTTTTCTTGTTGCCGGAACGAATGCCCAAATCGCGAGCATTTGCTCTTCGCGTGATCGAATGATCGGATACGCGTGTGCCCCTGTCAAGGCAACGCAACGGGTTTTTCGATGGTGCGGCGCGCCATTCGTTCGGGTTGCTGCGTCGCGTCGATTGAACTAAACTAACTAAACTTAGTTTTACGGTATGCCCACTCTCTCCGCGATAGACAAGCGGGTCTGAATAAACTAAACTAACTGAACTTAGTTCACATCAAAACGAATCGAATCATGGAAACCGTCAACATCCATGAAGCCAAGACCCATTTGTCTCGGCTGATCGAACGCGCATTGCACGGCGACTCGTTCGTGATCGCGAAAGCGGGCAAGCCCCTTGTGCGGGTCGTGGCGCTCGACGCGCCTGGCGGTGGACAAACCCGGCGCCTCGGTTTCCTCACGGGCGAAATTGCCGTCCCCGGCGATTTCGATCGGATGGGCAGCGAAGCGATCGAACACCTGTTTGGAGGTGCAGTGTGAAGTTGCTGTTGGATACACAGGTGTTGCTGCTCGCGGCCGGTGCGCCCGAGCAGTTGTCGCAAGCCGCGCGTGCGTTGCTCGAAGATTCGAACAACGAACTGATCTTCAGCTCCGCGAGCCTTTGGGAGATCGAGATCAAGCGCGGGCTGGGCCGCGTCGACTTCAAGGCTGACCCGCGTCTGCTGCGCCGCGGCCTGCTCGACAACGGATACAGTGAACTGCCGATCACGAGCGAGCATGCGGCCGCCATCGACACGCTGCCCGCCATTCATCGCGACCCGTTCGACTGCATCCTCGTTGCGCAATCGCTCGTGGAGGGCATCGCGCTCGTGACGACAGACCCGGTCGTCGCCCAATACCCCTGCCCGGTCAAGCAGGTGTAACCGCGCAGCCTCTTTAGCGCTGCGGTCGCTGCGGCAGCGGCTCGGCGACGATGAACAGCAGCAGCCCGATCAGCGGCGTCAACAGTAGCGACGCGAAGAAATAGCCCCATACCCCAAGCGTTCGTCGGCTTCCGAGCAGGCCGACCACGCCGCCGGCGCCGATATAGGCACCCAATAGCGTCAATGCGGACCAAAGTCCTGGCATAACGGCCTCTTGCTGCTGCATGCGAGGGCGCGTTGCCCTTGCGTCCGGTTTGTCTCGTTGCCCGTCAACCGACGGCCAGCATCGCTGCCGCCCATGCGGCACCCGCAAAGAGGCACGACCCGTACCCACGCGCCCGTACGATGCGACATGCGTGCGATCGCATGCAGCACTCGCCCGCTATCTGCGAGCCCGACGCGCTCTCGCCCCCAATCGGCGGCCGACGTTCGTGGAAAGAAGCGAATGCGAGGTGTGCGCCCGCGTAAGGGGCGTTGGGACGTTACGTGACGGGGCGTTACACGACGGGCGTGAGGTTACGGGACGCTGCGTGACATGGCCCGGCACGGGCGAGCGCGCCGGGAGGCAGTCAGCAAAAGCGCGCTAGCTGCGCGGTCCGATCACGTCGTCCATGACGGGCACGGCCGCCAGCGCAACGAGAATCGTTGCAAGCGGCACCGTGGAGACGAACCCCATGTGCTTGAAACCGAGCGCACCGGCGAGCCCGCCGCCGAGAAAGGCGATCAGCAGCGAGGCAAGCAGCGCGAGCCGCTTGCGGTCGGCGCGCACCGCGTGGAGATGAGGCTGAGTGCCCGGCTCGGTTCGATTCCAGTAGAACAGTTTGCCGAGTTCGATGCCGATGTCGGTGACGAGACCGGTCACGTGCGTCGTACGAATCTCGGCACGGGAGATCTTCGTGATCATCGCGTTTTGCAGCCCCATCACAAAACAGAGCAGCACGACCGTGGTGGGCACAAACAGCAGCCGATGCGATTCGAAGTTCGAACCGAGGAAGCCGAATATGAGGAGCAGCACGGCTTCGAGCATCAGCGGCATGGCGTAGAAACTGCGCAGCGCGCGCCGCCGGCCCCAATTGATCAGCACTGCCGAGGTTGCCGCCCCGCAGACGAACGAGAGCAGCGACGCAAGGCCTGCGGCAAAAGGCCCCACTGCGCCGAGCGCAAGATTGTCCGCCAACGACGAGACGATCCCCGACATGTGCGACGTGTACTGCCCCACGGCGAGAAAGCCGCCCGCGTTGGCCGCACCCGCTACGAAGGCCAGCGAGCGGCCGAGGCGACGGTTGGCTTCGTCCGTGCGCTCGGGCGTGGTGAATCCGCGCAGGTATTGGATGGGCATGCTTCGCTCGCGAGTGGCGCCGCCCGGCCCTCGCGGCCCCGACGCCCGGAACCTTCGCGCGGACGGCATTTCCGTATAAGCGTTCGATCGTAGCACGCGCGCGACACGCTCAGAGCGCGGCCATCGCGCGCGCGTGGTGCGCGATATGGTCTTCGATGAACGTTTCGATGAAGTAGTAGCCGTGATCGTAGCCTTCGTGACGGCGCAGCGTGAGCGGCTGGCCCGCGGCAAGGCATGCCGCCTCGAACACGTCCGGGTGCAGTTGCTCGACGCGGAACTTGTCGGCCAACCCCTGATCGACGAGGATCCCTTCGGGAAAGCGCGCTACGTCGTTGCGCGCGACGAGTTCGCTCGCGTCGTAGTCGCGCCAAGCCTGCTCGTCTTCACCCAAATAGCCCGTGAACGCCTTTTTCCCCCACGGGCAGCGCATCGGCGCCGCGATCGGAGCGAATGCCGACACCGAGCGGTAGAGCCCCGGGTTGCGCAGGGCGAGCACCAGCGCGCCGTGTCCGCCCATCGAGTGACCGAAAATGCCAAGACGCGTACCGTCGATCGGCAACGACGCGACGACCGTCTCGCGCAACTCGTCGCGTACGTAGGAGTACATACGGTAATGCTGCGACCATGGCGCGCGCGTCGCATCGACGTAGAAGCCCGCGCCCACGCCGAAATCCCACGCATCGCTCTCGCCGTCGACGCCGGCGCCGCGCGGACTCGTGTCGGGCGCGATCAGCGCGAGGCCATGGCGTGCGGCAAATCGCTGTGCGCCCGCCTTGATCATGAACGTCTCTTCGGTCGACGTGAGGCCGGCCAGGTAGATGAGCGCGGGCACGCGCGCGTGGCTCGCCTGCGGCGGCAAATACACCGAAAAGCGCATCGGCAGACCGATCGTCTGCGAAGCGTGGCGGTAGAGGCGTACGACGCCCCCGTGGCAACCATGTTCCTCGATCAGCTCCAGCATGTCTTGCATCAGGCACTCCTATTGAAGTTCGTCCACGCGCGCCGTCGAGCCGGTCCAGCCCGAACGCGCCCCGGCACGCAAAGAGCAACGCGTCATTCGACGCCCTGCGCGCACCAACGTTCAGTACAGCCATACAGATCGATGAACCGCGCGTAGCGCGCTGCCACGGCATCACCGCCACGCGGGCTCGCCACGCGCACCGTTGCCGGTGCGAGCTTGGGCAAATCGTCCTCGCGCCAGTGACCGCAGGCGAGCCCGGCGAGCAGCGCGGGGTCGGGGGGGGACAAACTCGGCAACGCCAGCGAATCAAGATGGGCGCCGAGCGCGTCCGCGAGCAGCTGGCGCCAGCGTGCGTCGATCGACCCGCCGCCGGCAAGGCGCAGCGTGTCGACCGGCACGCCTCTCGCGCGTATCGCCTCGAGCCCTGCGCGCAGCGAAAACGCCACGCCTTCGAACGCCGCACGCATCATCGTACCGCGCGTATCGTTCAACTTAAGGCCGAGCCAGCCGCCACGCGCGGCCGGATTCATCCAAGGCGAGCGCTCGCCGCTCAGGTACGGCAAAAAGGTCGGCGCGCCGGACCCAACGGGCGAAGGCGAAGCGGCGTCGCCGAATGCGTCGTCGTAGGCAGCCGACCAGGACGGATACCCGAGCCAGCCGCGCACCGTCTCGAGTGCGACGCCGACGTTCTGCATCGCGGCCATCGTGTACCAGCCGCCCGTCGCGTTGCGATAGCGGTGCAAGCCGTGCGCCGGGGCCGGCTCGCGCGCCGAATAAACGACGATCTGCCCGCCGCTGCCTGTCGTCACCAGTGCATCGGGCTCGCGCGCAAGCCCGCTGCCGAGCGCAGCGCTGGCCGTGTCGCCCGCACCGGCCGCAAGCGCAATGCCGGCAGGCAGCCCGAGCGCCTCGGCCGCCGCGGCGCTGAGCGTGCCCCCGGGCGCATAGCCGCTCGTGCACACGGGCGCGAACCACTTGCGCGGCAGGCCCAGCCGCTCGATCAGCGCATCGTCCCACTCGCCCGATGCATGAGCCAGCGCCGTGGCACACGCGTCCGACGGATCGCTGAGCGGCTCGCCGCCAAGCGCAACGCGCAGCCAGTCTTTCGGCTGCAATGCCCAGCGCGCGGCCGCCGCCGTCTGCGGCTCGTTTTCGACGAGCCAGCGCAATAGCGGCCCTGCCATGCCCGGTGCGACCGGGTTCGGCTGCGGCTGCGACCATAGCGGGAGCAGCGCGGCCGCACGCGTGTCGGGCCACAGCATCGCGGGGCGCAGCGCACGCCCTGCTTCGTCCGCCAGCACCACACCGTGCATCTGGCCCGCGAAACCGACTGCCGACACGGCTTCGCGCACGTCTCGCGGCAGCCGCGCCGCGGCGTCGACAAGGGCGCGCCACCAGGCGTCGGGGTGCGTCTCGGCCCAACCCGACTGAGGCGTCTCGATCGAATAGGCGGCAGAGGACGCGGCAATCTCGTTACCCTGCGCGTCGACGATCGCGAGTTTCAGTGATCCGGTACCCAGATCGATGCCCAAAAATCGCATGAGGGAAGCGTTCCTTTCGTTGGTCGGGTGCAACGCATGTAGGGGGTGCCGGCATTGCGTCCGGCGCGCGTTAGGTCCCTGCCCGCGACGGGCGATATACGCAGCGGGCGGTAGACATCATAGCGGTTGCCACACGACCCTACCGATCAGGCACGCTGTAGCGCCACGCCGACGCGCGCTCGCGCGGCGCATGCGACGAACTCGAACCTTCGCTTGTTCGATGCCCACCGAACGCCCGAATCGCCCCGCCGAATCGAATTATTAGTCGTACAACTAACCGATTAATGGTCGGATGAATCAGGATTCCTACCTATTCCCCTAAAGGTGTCGCAAACGTTTGCCGTAAACGAGGACGGAGGGTGAAGCATGGCCCTCTTGGCCAATACAAGCAGTTCGGCAACCGACGAACGATCACATATTTAGGAGTCCCACAATGCTGCGATTCATACGCTTGCTGGCGCGCGACGAGCGCGGTGTCAGCGCCCTCGAGTATTCCGTACTGGCAGGCATTGTCGTCGTCGCCGTCGCGGCGGCCGGCGCGATCTTCGGCGGCACCGACGGCCTTCCGGCCCTGTTCCAGAACATGGTCAACCACGTGACCAGCGTGCAGACGAACGGCCACTAAAGCTGCTTGCCGTTCGACGTGAAGCGGGGCGTCGAACGGCATCGCGTTTTCACGTCGGGCAATGCGAAGGCGACACCATGTACTTGGTCAAGGCTGCGGCCTGCTGGGTTCTTTTGATGCTGGCGCTCGCCGACCTGCGCGAGCGGCGCCTGTCCAACTTCTTCGTGGCACTCTTTGCCGCGTGCTTCTTCCTGCAAGCGGCACCCGGGCTCGGCAGCCCCGATAGCGCTCGTGCGGCGCTCCAAGCCCATGCCCTCTTCGGTGCGGGCTCGTTCGCGCTTGCCGCGCTCCTTTTCCGTCTGGGATGGCTCGGCGGCGGCGACGCCAAGCTCGCCGCGGCCGTCTTCCTCTGGGCCGGCCCACTCCATGCGGCCAAGGTCCTCTTTATTGTTTCGTTGTCCGGATTGATCGTCGGCCTCGTCGTCATTGCTTGCGGCATTTTCTTGCGGCGGCACGCTCGCTTCGATGCCCGTCTCGCGTGGCTCTCGCCCTCGCGCGGCGTGCCCTATGGCGTTGCGCTCGCCCTTGGCGGCGCCGCTGCCGTCTGGTTGCCGCCCGCAACGGGGCCCGTCGGTCAGTCGAGCGTATCCATCCACCAAAGCGCCTGCGTGCCGCAGGCACCGCGGCTCATGTAAGGAACGGCCGCCTCTATGCAACAGACCATCAAACTCGCTGCGCTCATCGTCGTCGCCGCCATCGGCGCCTTCGTCCTGCGCGCGCTCTACGTGGCCGCGTCGCGCCCGGGGCCTGCCGCAGCGCCGCCGACCGAGCGCGTACGCGCCGCGGCAGCCGATCTGCCCGACGGGCTGCTGCTGCGCGACGCCGACCTCGTCTGGAAAAGCGTTCCGCGCGCGCAAGTCCCACCCGGCGCGCTGGTGCAAGCCATAGGCGCCAACGGCACCGCTGCCGCCGCCGAGCAGGACGACCTCAAGGGCGACCTGCTGCGCCATGCCGTCCGTGCGGGCACCCCGCTTGGCGCCGCCGACGTCATCTCGCCGAATGCACCAGGTTTTCTCGCGGCAGCGCTCAAGCCCGGCATGCGCGCAATCTCCGTCGCCGTCGACGACGTGTCGGGCAACGCCGGTCTGATCCAGCCCGGCGACTATGTCGACGTGCTGCTCACGCAACAGCTCGGGCACGACGGCGCTGCGGCCGCTTCGTCGATGGCGGAGCAACGCAGCGTCGAAGCCGAGACGATCGCCGAGCGCGTGCGCGTGCTGGCCGTCGGCTCGGCGTTCCGCCGCCCGAAAGACGACGCCGCCGCGCCGAACACGCGCGCACGCACGGTGACGTTCGAGCTCACGCCGCGCCATGCCGAGATCGTGACGGTCGGCGCGCATCTGGGCTCGCTCTCGCTCGCGTTGCGCAGCTTCGCGACGCGCGATCGCAACGCGTCCGATGCCGCGGTGGCCAACGAGCCGCCCACGCCGCCCGTCTGGGGCAGCGATGTGTCGCGCGCGCTGCGCGACGCCGGTGCTTCGCAAGCACCCGGCGCCAAACGCGCGCCGATCTTTGCCGCGCCGGCTGCTGCCCGTCCCGTGATCGTCTATCGCGGTTCGAAGCAAAGCGAAGGCGGCATGATTTCTTCAGGACCCCAAACCGGCGCGGCCGCCCTGCCGCCCTTGCCGAGCCTACCCGCGCTGCCGCCCGAGCAAGCACCGTCGTCACCATCCGTCCGCCCTGCTGCATAGGTCATACACGAATGCTCAAGTCTCACGCGCTCCTGAACGCATTCGCGCTCGCGCTGGCGCTCGCTGCGCCGACCATCGCCGCTCACGCGGCGAAGCCGGCACCGGCCAATGCGCCCGATACCACCCTTTCGGTCCCGGCCGGCGGCGGTGAAATGCTTCCGCTGCCCGCACCCGCCGTGGCCGTCTTCGTCGCGGACCCCGACGTGGCCGATGTTCACGTCCCCACGCCGCAAACCGTGTTCGTGCTCGGCAAGAAAGCCGGCACGACGACCCTCTTCGCGCTCGGTCCCAATAACCGGACGATCCTGCGCAAGACGATCAGCGTGGTCCTCGATACGAAGTCGATTCAGCGCCTGCTCGACGCGCGGTTTGCGCAACTGCGGCTGACCGTCACGAGCGCGCCGGGCTCGCTGATGGTCTCCGGGGCGGTGCCGAGCGCCGCCGACGCCGACGCGGTTCTGCAAACGCTGAAGCCTTATTTGCGCGACCAGGAGGCGCTCGTGAACCGCCTCACGCTGGCCCAGCCGATCCAGGTACACCTGCGCGTGCGCATCAGCGAGATCGACCGGAACGTCACGCAACAGCTCGGCATCAATTGGAGCGCGCTCGGCTCGACCGGCAATTTCATCGGCGGCCTCTTCAACGGACGCGCTGCCATCAACGCCACGTCGAACCTGTTCAATCTTGCGCCGAGCGGCGCGTTCTCCATCCTGGGCGGCTTCCATACATCGCGCTACGCGATCGACGGCGTGCTCGACGCACTCGACCAGGAAGGCCTCATCACGATGCTGGCGGAGCCGAACCTGACCGCGATGTCGGGACAGACGGCGAGTTTCCTCGCGGGCGGCGAGTTCCCGATTCCAGTCGCGCAGGATACGACGGGGGCCATCACGATCGAGTTCAAGCCCTATGGCGTCTCGCTCGATTTCACGCCGACTGTTCTGGCCAACAACCGGATCAGCCTCAAGGTTCGCCCCGAAGTCAGCGAAATCGATCCGACCAACAGCGTGACGACCGGCTCCGTCAAGGTGCCGGCACTGACGGTGCGGCGCGTCGAAACGACGGTCGAACTTGCGAGCGGACAAAGCTTCGCGATCGGCGGCCTGCTCCAAAGCAAAACGAGCGACGTGCTCTCGCAACTGCCCGGTCTCGGGCGCCTGCCGGTGCTCGGCAAGCTGTTTTCGTCGAAGGACTATTTGAACAACAAGTCGGAGGTCGTCGTGATCGTGACGCCCTACATCGTCCAGCCGGCCGGTGCGGGCCAGTTGCGCGACGCGCTCGATAGCGTCACGCACCCGAGCAGCGATATCGAGTTCGCGCTGCAACGCTCGCTCGGCCTCGACCCGCTCTCCGGCGAGGCGCCACGCCTTGTCGGGGCGGCGGGCTTCGTCTACTGATTCGGGGACTCATCCATGACACGCTCACGCGCCACGCCGCTGCGCCCCTCGTTGCGCAACGCGACCACGCTCGCTACGGTCGCCGCCGTCGCTGCCCTCCTCGGCCTGCCGGGCTGCATGTCGGCGCATCCGCCGCTCGGCATGCCCGACGCGTCGGTGATCGGATTCGATCCCCACAACGCGGGGCGCGCGGTGCCGCCCGACTGCACGCGCCTCGCCGTGCCGTCGCACCTGATCGACGCCGGTACGGCGCGGCCGGAT